>NZ_CAJJIB010000011.1:0-34356 GCF_905187495.1 Streptococcus mitis
ACTAAAATGAATTCCCTGATTATCTGCCACAATCATGGATTTTGCCAAGGTATTACGAATGGCTATATCATGGATATTATGAAGATTAAAGGCCGTGTAATCTGCCTTCCTCAGCTTTTCATTGGTCTTTAGAAAGACATCTCGATAGATGGTAGAAACTTCAGTCATGTCTTGATTCGCTATGGCAGGCTCCATACTGGCGACAATTCCTGCAAAATCATGGCGGAAACCTCGAACCTCATCATAGAGATAACCTAGCTTATCCACCATTCCTTGCAAGGAACGATTTTCATCTTCCTGTCTCTGAATGGTCTGCTCATCACGATAAACCTGTTCCAAATGCTTGATGTAAAAGAGCCAAGAGAAAAAGAGAATGAAAATCAAGAGAGAAATGGTCGTATCAAATCGAACGTAGAAAGGATTACATCCCCCAGACATGATGGATGAAAACAGTCTGAAACCAAACAATAAGGATAAAATCCACATACTTTTCATCACTAACGATCGAAATTTATCTAAAAATAATATATTGAAATCAATTCCCCATCGTCTTAAAATGACAACAGACAAAAACAACGAAATCAAACTAAATACAGAATTAAATCCACTATGCAAAAAATCAGATAGTTCAGAGTAGTCAAATATCAATCGTATTATAAATGTCAAAACCAAATATCGAATACTTTGATAAAACACAAATAGATAAAGTGCAAGAAAGAGAGCTTCCTTCTTCTTTTTCTTTAACACAATCCAAAATATTATATAAAAGAATAATAAATTGGCAACATGCGAGAAACTCGGAAAAACGAAGGTAGCAAATAGCTTAAAAACTACCAAAAGAAATATAGAACGTTTGTCATAAAATGCTTTAGAGAGTTGACTACCTAGATAAATCGGAGGAGCTAAAATATTGATTAAAATCAATATAAACACTAAAAATTCAAGTAATATAATCATAAATCCGTTTAATTAACTCATTAGTAGCAAAACACTAGCTTTGCTTTGGGAATAGATATCACCAACTGTAAATATCTTCAAATTGTTCCAATTCTACAAATGTATTTTTCATTTTCATGACAAACTCCTTTTCATAATTTTATATCCTCTCTATCCCCTTATAAATCCACAAAAGGCTTTAGTTTCTTTTAAAATACAAGAAATCTAAAGCCTCTTGAAAATGATTTGCACGTTTTAATTTTATATTCGTTGTGAAGATTGCTTATCTATTTATTTTACCACAAGAACCTTGTAATATTCATACTTATTTGGCTGTGTAATCTTAATTTTTTGACCATAGAAACCATCGATTTCTTTGTCAAAATAATCTGAAAATCTTGATGGCAAGCGTTTCATCTTAAGAACCTCACCAGATTGGTCTGCATATACAAGGAAATGATAGTGGGTTGTAGACATACCGTCATCAATCAATACAAAGTAACCTGTTTTAAGCTTACCTTGTCCATTATCTAAATGGTATAGTTTATTGTTATTGATTGTGAAGTTAGTAGATGGAAGTCTAAGTCGTACACCTGGGTCTTCTAGATAAAGATCATTGCCAACTTTTTTGATTTCTGATCTAGTTGTCATCTCTGGAAGTGGTAATACTCTACGACCATCTGCTCCAAAGTAATATCGACCTGGTAGATTTTGGAAATTACGAATAACAGCTTTAGGATCAATTTCTTGTCCTTCTTCTTTATTATCCACTAAAGCTAAGGTAGTATTTGCAACCTCATCCCCATATTTGTCGGAAAACTTCTTGAACTCAGGTTTAATATGCCAAGTGTTTTTATCCACGATAACATCAGTAAAGTTATTTCCGTCAAATTTTGCTTTAATCAGATATTCATATCCATCGCCTAAACGAACAATGTCACCATGTTTATAAGGGCTATTTTGTAAAGTGAACATATGCCCATCCTTGCTGAGAATATAGCCTGTTCCATCACTAGAATTTACAACTCTATCAGAGGCCATTGCACCTGATTGTTCAAAATAATACCAATTATTATCTATGAACTCCCAACCTGTCTGCATAGAACCACTAAAACGAAGATAGTACCATGTAGACCCTTCTTTGTACCAACCTGTACGCATGGCACCACTATCTGCTAGTGAGTACCAGGTATTGCCTTCCTTGTACCATCCAGTACGCATAGCACCACTATCTGCTAGTGAATACCAGGTGTTACCATCTTTGAGCCAGCCTGTCTGCATTTTACCAGAACCATCGAAGTGGTACCAAGAACCAGCATTTTGTACCCATTTATTTTTAGCTAAGCTTCCATCTTGAGAAAGATTCCAGTCATCGCCATTTTTAACCCAAGTATCTGCAGCCTGTGCTTGATTGATTGACAAAAGCAGACCAGCACCTGCAAGCAAACCAAGTGTAAGTAGTTTAGATTTTTTCATAGCCATTTCCTCCTATTCTATAGCGAAATGAACATGACTTCCTAGTAAACAAAGCTGTTCGCTTTTTCGTTTTACTCTGTCAGACGTCTTATTTCACAACAGAAACATTTCCTGTCTTACTATCGATTTTAACAGTTTGACCGTAGAAACCGTCAATTTCTTTATTAAGATAATCTGAAATTCCTGTTGGCAATCGTTTCATTTTAAGAATTTCACCAGATTGGTCTGCATAAACAAGAATATGATAGTGATGATAGCTTGGTCTATCATCAATCAATGCAAAATAACCTGTTTTGAGTTTGCCATTAGCACCATCTAAATAGTATAGTTTATTATTATTGATTGTGAAGCTGGTAGCTCCAAGAAGAAGTCGTGCACCCGGATTTTCTAGATAGACATCATTTCCAACTTTTTTAATCTCTGAATAGGTGGTCATTTCTGGTAAATTTGTTACGCGACGACCATCTGCCCCAAAGTAATACCTGTTTGGTATGTTTTGGAAATTTTTCACGACAGCTTTAGGATTAATTTCTTGTCCTTCTTCTGTATTATCTACTAAAGCCAACATCGTATTGGAGACTTTATCTCCATATTTATCAGAAAACTTCTTAAATTCAGGTTTGATGTACCAGGCATTCTTTTCAACAATGACTCCATCTTTTGTATAAATAAGGTGATAATCATAACCATCAGACAAAGTAACAATATTTGTGATAATTGTATCATCCGCTTGAGATTGTTCAACCTGACTAGGTAGTTTGGTTAACAGATAGCCATCCTTACCAATGACATAACTTTCTCCATCGCTGGCTGGAACAGCTCTGTCTGCAACCATAGCACCTGAGTTTTCAAAGTAAGACCATTGACCATTTGCAGTTGCCCATCCTGTTGCCATAGCGCCACTGCCTTTTAGGTAGTACCAAGTAGCCCCTTCTTTATACCAACCCGTACGCATAGCGCCACTATCTGCTAGTGAGTACCATGTATTTCCGTCCTTATACCAGCCAGTGCGCATAGCCCCACTGTCTGCGAGCGAATACCATGTATTCCCATCTTTGAGCCAGCCTGTCTGCATTTTCCCAGAACCGTCAAAGTGGTACCAATAACCAGCATTTTGTACCCATTTATTTTTAGCAAGACTGCCATCTTGAGAAAGATTCCAGTCAGCACCATTTTTAACCCAAGTATCTGTAGCCTGTGCTTGGTTGATAGATAAAAGTAGACCAGCACCTACAAGCAAACCAAGTGTGAGTAATTTAGATTTTTTCATAGCCATTTCCTCCTTTATTGAATAGTTATAAAAAGATATTTTTCCATCATAAACATTCTACATAACTCCTAATAATCCTTAAGAGTCAACCAACACCTTCTTTCTATCATCATTGCCCACCCCACACCTTTATGATATACTAAATATAAATATTTTCCTAAAACTTCTACTTTTGGAACATTTTTGGAGGCAAAAATATGCGGTGGGATATTGGTTCAGTTTATAAATACATTCGTAAGTCAAAAGGGATTACACAAAATGAGGTCTGTGGTGACTACATTACTCATTCTAACTTGTCGAAGTTTGAAAATAATCACTCTACTCCTAGGTATGATACTATGGAATTACTTTTGAGGCAAATTGATATGAGTTTCGATGAATTTCATTATATTTGTCAACATTACCAAATGGATTCTCGTAAGAAATTATTTTCAGAATATTATCAAGTCATTTCTTCACCTAATCTAGAAGAAATGAAGACACTGCTATCAAAATGTCAAATTTATCTAGATGCAGTGCAGAATGATATCCCAATAGAACATGCTGTGAAAGAACTAACCATTTTTATAGAAGTGATTGAAAATCAGTTTTCCGATAAAGCCCAAGCCTTGGCTGAGGAGTTATGGAAAGAATTGGAAAAAAGAGATCAGTGGTTCCTCTCAGATTTACGGTTGTTAGTGATGATCATTTTCCATTTCCCTGTTGATTCACTAGAAATGCTACGTCAAAGACTTGTAAAATCTCTAAATAAATACACAGATTATCGTCCAATTCAAAGTATTCATTACTCCATTCTAGCCAATATGACACGAATGTACCTTGAAGCAGGGAAGAAAGATGACTGTCTATGCTTAATTCAAGAATGTCTTGATTTAGCAAAAATATTGAAACGATACGATTTATTAGGTGTAGCTCAAGTACGTCTGGGAATTGTTAATGAAGATCATACTATGATTAATAAAGGATTATCCTTACTCGAATCAACAGATGAAAGTCGATTACTAGAAGAAATGAAAAGAGAAGTTCGTGATTATTATCAAGCAGATTTTTTTGAAACAGAGACCAAACAGTAACTATTACTTTATGAATAAAAGCGAACATGACTTCCTAGTATACAAAGCTGTTCGCTTTTTCGTTTTACTCTGTCAGATAGTTTATTTCACAACAGAAACATTTCCTGTTGAACTGTCATATCTAACAGTTTCTCCATAAAAACCGGAAATTCCTTTTTCAATATAATCACGGAAATCATTAGGCAAAACTTTCATCTTCACGATTTCACCAGATTCATCTGCATAGCCCAAAATATGGTGATCTTTAGATAATAATCCGTCCATAAACATTGTAAAATATCCAGTTACAAGTTTACCATTATCATCATTGGCACCTCTTAGATAAAGTTTATTGTCATTAATTGTCAATCCAGATGAATCTAGACTAATAACTGGACTTGAGTTTTTAAGATAAAGTTCAGACCCAACTTTTTGAATAGGGAAGTGAGTAGTGAATTCTGGTAGATTCGCAACCTTACGTCCATCTGCTCCAAAGTAATACTTATTTGGTAAGTTTTGGAAATTCTTTATGACAGCTTTAGGATCAATTTCTTCCCCTGGTTTTTTATTATCAGTAATTGCATCTAAAGTATTTCGTTTTATATCGCCAATCTTTTGATAAGAAAAACGTTCAACAATAGGTTTGATATACCAGGCATTCTTTTCGATAACAACTCCATCTTTCTTATGAACAAGGTGATAGTCATAACCATCAGACAAAGTAACGATATCTGTAATAACTGTATCATCAAAAGGATCTTGTTCAACTTCACTTGGAAGTCTGGTTAACATATAACCATCCTTACCAATGACATAACTTTCCCCATCGCTTGCTGGAACAGCTCTATCTGCTACCATAGCACCTGATTTTTCAAAGTAAGACCATTGACCATTTGCAGTTGCCCATCCTGTTGCCATAGCGCCACTGCCTTTGAGGTAGTACCAAGTAGACCCTTCTTTGTACCAACCAGTACGCATAGCCCCACTATTTGCGAGTGAGTACCATGTATTGCCTTCCTTGTACCAGCCAGTACGCATAGCGCCACTGTCTGCGAGCGAATACCATGTATTCCCATCTTTGAGCCAGCCTGTCTGCATTTTACCAGAACCATCGAAGTGGTACCATGAGCCAGCATTTTGCACCCATTTATTTTTAGCGAGGTTGCCATCTTGAGAAAGATTCCAGTCAGCGCCATTTTTAACCCAAGTATCTGCAGCCTGTACTTGATTGATAGACAATAGTAGGCCAGCACCTGCAAGCAAACCAAGTGTAAGTAGTTTAGATTTTTTCATAGCCGTTTCCTCCTAAAATAGATAAATCCAAAGCAAGAAAATCAAATAGAAACGAAGCCAAAATAGATGTCAGGTTCATGAACCTGAACCATAAGACCTCCTAAAATGTCCACGAACATAAGATAGAGACTAGTTTATCAAAAGTACATAGCCATCACCTTCTCCCAACTATAAAATAAATCCTTTTTTATATCTACATTATAGTCCTGGAAAAAAGGAAAGTCAATTAAAATTGTGATTATATTAACATTTTTGTTCTAACGAAAATCAAGCTATCTCTTCTTTTGATCTTCATTTCTTATCTCCTTTTGGAGATTGATTTTTCTGATTTTATTATATCCCTTATTTGTCCCCATATCTCTTCTGTCCCTAGAAAGACTAAATCTGTTCCTAAACGGTCACTTGAACCAAAGAAAAATTCCAAAGCAAATGCCTTGGAACTTCTTATCTTTATTTTGCTTGAATGATCTTAACCACATCTCCTACACTTTGCAGTTGATCAATTTCCTCATCACTGATTTCAATACTAAATTCATCTTCCAGTGTCAAGATAAACTCCATCAAGTCAACTGAGTCAGCATCCAAATCGTCTTTCAGACTCAAGGATTCTGTCACGACAAAATCCTCTCCCTGTCGCTCTTGGATAATGGTCACAATACGGTCAAAAATTTCTTTTTCTGTCATCTCTTTTATTCTCCTGAAAATTCACGCGCAGTCTGGGCAACTACGTCTGTTTCTAGCATGGTACGAATCTGGCGAATCGTACTATACACAGCCTTGGCATCGCTTGAGCCATGAGTCTTGACAACCGGTGCCTTGACACCAAACAAGACCGCTCCACCAACATCTGAATAGTTGAGCTGTTTTTTCAAACCTCTGAGACTATCCTTGAGAAGGAGGGCGCCTAGTTTCGCTCGAAGACCACCACCTGTAATAGCTGTCTTGAGCAAGCCCATAATTCCCATGGCTGTCCCTTCAATGGATTTGAGCACAGCGTTTCCCGTGAAACCATCTGCCACAACAACATCCGCAACGCCATTCATCAAATCACGTGCTTCCACATTTCCGATAAAGTTTAAACTTTCATCAGCCGCTAGTAATTCATAGGTCTCCTTACGAAGCGGGTCGCCCTTACTATTCTCTGTTCCATTATTGAGCAAACCAACACGTGGTTGCGCAATACCACGGACATTTTTAGCATAGAAGGAACCTAGAACCGCGTATTGATGGAGGTGCTGGGCTGTATTTTCCGCATTGGCACCAAGGTCTAGCATGTCAAAACCCTTCCCATCTACAGTCGGCAAGGTCGACATAAGCCCAGGACGGTCGATGTTCTTGATACGACCCACGATGAAGAATCCAGCAGCCAACAAAGCACCTGTATTCCCAGCTGAGAGGACAGCGTCTGCTTCACCCTCTTTGACAGCCTTGGCTGCCAATACCATACTGGCATTTTTCTTCTTCCGAATAGCTCTCGTAGGTTCATCGTCTGAATCAATCTTCTCATCCGTATGGATAATGCTGACGCGCTCTGTCGCTGTAAGATATTGCTTGATTTTGCTTTCATCTCCGTAGAGTTGAACCTCGATATCTGAAAAGTCAGCCAGGGCTTGATTGACACCCTCAACGATGGCCTGAGGTGCATAATCGCCCCCCATGGCATCTACTGCGATTTTTTTCATTTGTCTTCCTCTTTTAGTAATTGACCCCAGTCGGATAGGGAATCAATAAATTTCTTTGATTTTAGGTGAATTCCAACGTACTCTTCATAGAGTTGATCCATAAATTGGCGTAGCCCTTGCTTGATTTCAGGCTTAAGCGAAATGGTTTCCAAGGTCTCAAAATCAATGGCTTGAAATTGATTAAGTAGATAAGGGATGTTAGGATTTAGATGGCAACGTCTCTCATCCTCATGATAATGCTCTGGACAGAGGCAGGCTCCATATTTGAAAGAAAAGTCAAAAGCCTGACCAACCCGATGACAAAAGACACACTCATTAAAATTAAGACTGATTCCAAATCTGGTCAAGATTTGAATTTCAAAAATATTGGTCAAAACCTGATAATCCAAACCCGCTTCCATCAACTCCAAAGTCTTTTGCAAAAAAGCAAACAAGGGAGCATCCTGCTGATTATCCTGCAAACTCGCATCTGCAAGAGCTGCCACATAGGTCGCATAGGCCATGACAAAGAGATCACTATTAATCTTGGGAAAGGTCATGACCTCGTGATAGTCCTCTATGTAGCTGAGCCCGTCATCATTGATTCGCAAGAGAAATCGTGCCAGCACCAAGGGCTGAATAACAGGAGCCAGTTTGGACTGACCAGCGTGTTTAACGAAAAACATGCGCTTGCCAGCCTGCTCCGTAAAAATCTTGACTAGCTTATCATCCTCACGAAAGTTACGATTGTAGAGCACCAAGCCTTGACTCGTGATAGACTGAATCATGCTTCTCTCATGTACTCCTCAAGTCGTTTCATGGCTTCTTTGATAGTCTCCATGCTAGCTGCATAAGATAGGCGAACATAGCCTTCCCCGTAACGCCCAAAGGCGGCACCAGGGATAAAGGCAACGGCCTTCTTCTGTGCAAAATCCTTCAGAAAAGCAAAGGAATCTTGATTGTAGCCCGCTGGGATCTTAGCAAAGATATAAAAGGCACCGTCTGGTTTGATAATCTCAAAACCAAGAGCAGTCATCTTTTCGATGATATAATCTCGACGCTGGATGTATTCCTTCTTCATAGGCTCCGCATCGTTTTTACCAGCCGTCAAGGCTTCCACCGCAGCGTGTTGAGCCATGGTATTTGCAGCAGTAACCAAGTACTGGTGACTCTTGATTAACTGGGCTGTGAAGGCCACAGGAGCGAAAATCAGCCCCAAACGCCAACCTGTCATGGCATGCGATTTAGACAAACCATTGATAATAATAGCCTGGTCTCTCAACATAGTTCCCAGAGATACATGGGTTTCGCCTGTGTAGGTCAATTCTGAGTAAACCTCATCACAGACAACGAAAATTTCGTACTTGCGTAAAACAGCTGCCAAAGCTTCCAACTGCTCCCGACTGTAGGTAATTCCTGTCGGATTTGCTGGATAGTTGAGAATAACCGCCTTGAGCTTGTCACCCTGCTCCAAAATGGCCTTCTCCAACATCTCAGGAGTCAAGACAAAACCATTTTCAGTTGTGTCAATCTCGACAATCTCTGCCCCAACTAGATTGACAATTGGTTCATAACCCGGATAAGCAGGAGCTGGCAAGAGCACCTTGTCTCCCTCTTCCAAAATAGCTGTCAAAGTAGCAGATAAAGCCTCTGTCGCACCAATTGTAACCAAGATTTCATTTTCAGGAGCATAGTCCAGTTGGTACTTTTCCTTAACAAAGTCACTGGCCGCCTGACGTAAAGTCAACAGACCACTCATCCCTGTATAGTAGGATTGGTTCTGGTCAATCGCTCGCTTGGCCGCCTCCTTGACATGATCTGGCGTTGTAAAATCAGGCTCCCCCAAGGTCAAACGCAAAACCCCAGGAATCTCAGAAATAGCCTGGTCAAACTGACGAATCAACGAAACTTGAATCTTATCTAACTGTTTATTAAAGCGCTTAGTTAAGTCCATAGATACCTCCTACTTTCAAAACGTATCTCTATTATACTATAAAAGCCCCCCGACCGCAAAAATACATGATAGAATAACTTTCCACTTTCTATTTTACTTTTCCTGTTTACAGGTCTATAATGGTAACAGATTCTATTTGGAGGTTTTTATGTCATTTCTATCAAAAAATTGGGCTGGACTTTTGGTCTGTCTTATCATATCTATCATTTCTTGGATTTTAGGAGGCTTCTTGCCTGTTGTCGGGGCACCTGTCTTTGCCATCTTTATTGGCATGATTCTCCACCCATTTCTCTTTCCCTACAAACAACTGGATGCTGGATTGACCTTTAGTTCCAAGAAATTGCTCCAGTATGCCGTTATCTTGCTTGGTTTTGGTCTCAATATCTCGCAAGTCTTCGCAGTTGGGCAATCTTCACTCCCTGTCATCCTGTCCACCATTTCAATAGCCTTGATTGTTGCCTATCTTTTCCAGCGCTTCTTTGCACTGGACACAAAACTGGCTACCTTGATTGGAGTAGGTTCTTCTATCTGTGGGGGCTCTGCCATTGCGGCAACAGCGCCCGTTATTCACGCCAAGGAAAAGGAAGTCGCCCAAGCCATCTCCGTTATCTTTTTCTTCAATGTCTTGGCTGCGCTCATCTTTCCAACGCTAGGTACCTGGCTTCATCTATCCAATGACGGCTTCGCCCTCTTTGCAGGGACTGCGGTCAATGATACTTCCTCTGTAACGGCTACCGCCAGCGCCTGGGACAGTCTCTACCAGACCAATACCCTCGAATCCGCAACCATTGTCAAACTCACACGTACTCTGGCTATCATCCCCATCACTCTCTTTCTCTCCTACTGGCAAAGTCGCGAGCAAAAAAATAAGCAAGGCTTACAACTGAAAAAAGTCTTCCCACTTTTTATCCTTTACTTTATCCTTGCATCTCTCCTAACCACCCTACTGACCTCTCTCGGGGTATCCAGTAGTTTCTTTACCCCTCTCAAACAACTCTCCAAATTCCTCATTATCATGGCCATGAGTGCTATCGGACTCAAAACCAATCTGGTAGCTATGATCAAATCTAGTGGAAAATCCATTATTCTCGGAGCCATCTGCTGGATTGCCATCATCCTCACTAGTCTTGGTATGCAGACTCTTATCGGCATTTTCTAATACAAAAGGTAGCCCACCAGCTACCTTTTTCTTATGCTTCCTCAATCAAGCGTGTGTGTTCTCTCTTGATGCAACGATTCATCACGATATCATCACATCCACCAGCACGCAAGATCTCTTCCGCTTCTAGACTTTCAAGTCCTAGCTGTGCCCAAAAAATCTTGGCATCAGCTTTGAGAAAATCACGCGCCACATCTGGCAAAAACTCACTGCGCCGGTAAACATTGACAATATCTACAGGAAAAGGAATCTCTGCTAGACTAGCATAGGCCTTTTCACCCAATATTTCACCACCTGCTACCTTGGGATTGACTGGGATGATTTTATAACCCCGAGCCTGCATTTCCTTGGTCACTCGATTGCTAGTTGTTTCCTCACGGTCAGACAGACCCACCACAGCAAGGGTTTTACTCGTTGCGAGATACTGACGAATCACGCCATCACTTGGATTGATAAATTCTTGACTCATAGAAATCCTCCTTTTTCATCAGTATAGCACAATTTGAAAAGGCTTGCAGAATTCTACTACAAAAAAGGAGGACTAGCCCCCTTTTTATTTAGCCTCGTACCAGGTTGCCCCTTCATTTTCATCTGCGATAAGGGGAACACTGAGTTGAATGGCTTCTTCCATGGTTTGTTTGACCAATTTTTTCATCTCTGCCAATTCAGATTTAGGAACTTCAAGAACGATTTCATCGTGCACTTGTAACAGCATCTTAGTCTGATAACCACCTGCAACCAAGGCTTTATCCAGCTGAATCATAGCAATCTTGAGAATATCTGCAGCTGAGCCCTGGATAGGAGAGTTGATAGCAGTTCGCTCCGCAAAACCACGAATGTTGAAGTTGCGCGAATTGATATCTGGCAACTCACGACGACGTTTAAAGAGGGTCTCTACATAGCCCTTATCACGCGCCTCACGCACCACTTCATCCATGTAGTTTTTAATACCCGGGAAGCGTTCAAAGTAGGTATCAATGTAGGCTTTGGCCTCCTTACGGCTGATGCCCAGATTATTAGACAAGCCAAAGTCTGAAATCCCGTAAACCACTCCAAAGTTCACCGCCTTGGCATTACGACGGTCATTTGCAGTCACATCCTCAGGGCGTTCAATGCCAAAGACACGCATGGCTGTAGAAGTATGGATATCCGCCCCCTCTTGGAAGGCCTTGATCAAGTGCTCATCCTTAGAAATATGCGCCAAAACACGCAATTCAATCTGAGAATAGTCGGAGCTGAGCAGCACACTATCCTCCCACTCAGGCACAAAGGCCTTACGAATGAGACGACCCTGCTCCAAACGCACAGGAATATTTTGCAAGTTTGGATCCACACTAGACAGACGCCCTGTCTGGGTCAAATCCTGAACATAGCGAGTATGAATCTTGCCATCAGCCAAAATCCAGTCCTGCAAGCCAATCACATAAGTCGATTGAATCTTGGCAATCTGACGATAGTCTAGGATTTTCTTAACAATCGGAGCAATAGGAGCCAGGCGCTCCAACACATCCACCGCTGTCGAATAACCTGTCTTGGTTTTCTTAGTGTATTCTAGAGGAAGTCCCAATTTTTCAAAGAGAAGTACACCCAATTGCTTAGGCGAGTTGATATTAAACTCCTCACCAGCCAGTTCGTAAATCTCCTGAGTGAGTTTTTCAATGACAAGCTCATTTTCAGCCTGCATCTCAAGCAAGGTCTCTTTCTTGACCGTAATCCCAGCAATTTCCATCTTGGCAAGGACAAAGGCTAGAGGTTGCTCCATATCATAAAGAAGCTCTAATTGCCCATTTTCGCTGAGTTTTTCCAGCAATATAGGCTCTGTTTCGACCAAAACAGCAAGCTTACGAGCTAAATGCTCCAAGAATTTCTCACGTTCAGGAAGGGTCTTCTTGACTCCCTTACCATAGAAAGTCTCATCATCAACCAAATAAGTCTGACCATAAAGACTAGCGATGGTCGCAATTTCATTGTCCTCCACAGTCGAAAGGAGGTATTTAGCCAATCGGCTGTCAAAAGCAGGCGCCTGCAAATCCACACCCAAACGATGCAAGAGAACTTTAGCCTTCTTGAAGTCATAAACTCTCAGAGGTGTTTTTTCTAAAAAGTCCTTGAAAATCGGCTCTTGCAAAAGCTCAAGCTTGTCTGTAGCATAGAGCTTATCCCCACAAGACCAGGCAAATCCAACCAAATCATCCGTATGGTAATTCTCCCCAAAGAGTTCAAAATGGAAGATAGACTCTTCACTCAGCATATTTTGACTGATTTGGTCAACAATAGTAAAGTCCAAACTCTCAGCCACATCAGCTGATGACACATTTAAAGCCTGTTTGAGCTGTTTGAAGCCCATCTCATCGTAGAATTTTCCAAGATTTTCCACATCTGGACCACTATAGACCAAATCCTCCAAACCAATCTCAACCGGTGCCTCGGTATCAATGGTCGCCAGTTTTTTCGACAAAAAGGCCTGTTCCTTATCATTGATGAGATTTTCCTTCATCTTAGAAGCCTTCATCCCATCAATATTTTCATAAATTCCCTCAAGCGAACCATGCTCCAGCAAGAGTTTGATACCAGTTTTTTCACCGATTTTGGTCACCCCAGGGATATTATCCGACTTATCACCCATGAGCGCCTTGAGATCGATAAACTGAGTCGGTGTAATGCCCATCTTTTCCATGAGATATTCTGGCGTAAAGGCCTCAAACTCAGCCACACCTTTCTTGGAAAGTTCAACCACCGTATGCTCATCCGTCAGCTGAATCAAATCCTTGTCCCCACTGATAATGGTAATATCAAAACCATTCTGCTCTGCTAGTTTATCCAGTGTCCCAATGATGTCATCCGCCTCATACTGAGCCAACTCATAATGACGAATCCCCATATGATCCAGCAACTCACGAATAAAGGGAAATTGCTCACGAAACTCATCCGGAGTCTTAGCCCGACCACCCTTATAGTCCGCATACATCTCTGTACGGAAGGTCGTCTTTCCCGCATCAAAAGCCACCAAAATATGACTCGGCTCAACCCGCTCCAACAAATGGCTTAACATCAACTGAAAGCCATAAATCGCATTGGTATGCAAGCCAGCCGCATTCTTAAAACGATCCAACTGCTGATAGAGCGCAAAAAACGCCCGAAAAGCAACAGAAGACCCATCAATCAATAATAATTTTTTCTTATCCATACACCCATTATAAAGGAAAGCACCAAAAAATACCATTGGGAAGAGCCAGACCAAGTATTTTTCATACTTTTTCCAAATAAATAGATAGAGCCAGAGAATCCAGTAAACCTAGATTTGAAAATGTGCTATAATGAAAAGAGAAAGAATATGACATTACGTCATCCGGGCATCAGCCCAACCAATGATTTAGTGGCTAAGAAGATTTTTAGCAATCCAGAAATCACTTGTCAATTTATTCGCGATATGCTGGATTTACCAGCAAAAAATGTGACCATTTTGGAGGGAAGTAATATTCATATCTTGCCTTCCATACCTTACTCAGCGCAGGATTTCTATACCAGTATAGATGTTTTGGCGGAGTTGGACAATGGCACTCAAGTAATCATTGAAATTCAGGTGCATCATCAGAATTTTTTCATTAATCGTTTGTGGACTTACCTGTGCAGTCAGGTCAATCAAAACCTTGAAAAAATTCGTCAACGAGAAGGTGATACACATCAAAGTTACAAACACATCGCCCCCGTTTATGCCATTGCAATCGTGGATAGCAATTATTTCCAAGATGACTTGGCTTTTCATAGCTTTAGTATGCGCAAGGACACGACAGGTGAGGCTTTAACAATTACAAACAATGGACAAGAAAACCATCTAGTCAAGATGGCATTCTTGGAATTAAAAAAATACAGAGAAACCAGCAAAGACGAGGTTCGCAAACCCTGGTTGGAGTTTTTTGGGAATAAACCCTTTACCCAACAACCCGAGCGAGCCATTAGCCAGGCAGACCAACTGCTAGACTACAAGAGCTGGTCCGAGGAGGACAGGAAAATGTTTAGTGAACAGCGTAGACGCGAAGAACAAGCCTTGTTAGCACAGGACTATGCCTTGGAACAAGCTGAAGAAAAAGGTTTAGAGCGTGGGAAAGTTGAAGGAAGGGAAGAAGGGAAACTTTTTGCCTTCTTAGACATGGTTCGTCAAGGTCTCCTGACTTCCGAGGTTGCCAGCCAGCAGTTGGGCATAACCGTCGCTGAATTTGAGGCACTATTGTAAGTTTATAGAATAAAAGTGAACAAATCTGAAACATCGTTTTGTTCACTTTTTTCTTCTTTTCAACAGAACTCTCACTATAGTCCATATCACAAAAAGAGAAGGTCATAAATCCTTCTCTTTTATATCTTCAACTAATTAGTTTTTGCGTTTCACAAATGGAAGGGCACCAAGGAGCAATCCAAGGAATCCTAATGATGCAATTGCAACATTATCTTTACCACCAGTATTTGGAAGTTCTTTCTTATCTTCAGCTTTTGCAGCTGGGGCTTGATAAGTATTGTCTTTGTTAGTACCTGCTACAGTTGGTACAACCGCAGGAGTTGATGGTGTATCAGCTGTTGGTGTAGCTGAAGCATCTGTTCCAGGAGCTGATGGTGTTTTTGGTACAAGTGCAGGTTCATTGACAGCTGTAGTATCAGAATTTTCACGCGGTGGATTTCCAGGTGTTCCAACTTTAGCTGGGATTGGAAATTCAGGAGCTGGTTTTTCAGGTCTTGATGGCGCTGTATTTTCTTTATTCGATTCAGGTAATTTACCTTCATTTAATTTTGATAAATCAAATTCAGGTTTATCATTCACAAGATTTAACCAAGCAGCTTTAAGTTCTTCTAATTCTGCTTTAGCTTTATCTAATTCACCTTTCAATCCTTCTACAAAATAATCTTCAGCACCATTTTCTGCATCTTTCACGTCAGATTCAAGTTTTTCAACTTCTTTTTCAAGACGTTTGATTTCAGATTTAATATCTGGAACTTCTGTTTTTGGTTGCTCAGCTGGTGCTTCACCTTCTGGTTTAGCTGGCTCAGTTGGAGGTGTTGTATCATTCACTCCGCCGTTAAATTCTGGATTATTAGGTTGAGTAGTAGCGTTATCATCATTTACACCACCATTGAACTCTGGAGTATTTTCAGTTGTAGGCGCTTCTTCATCGTTTACTCCACCGTTGAACTCAGGTTTTTCTTCAGTAGTAGCAGCTTCAGCAGCGTTTACTCCGCCATTGAATTCAGGTTTTTCTTCAGACGAAGGAGCGTCAGCAGGATTCACACCGCCGTTGAATTCTGGAGCGTTAGGAACAGTTGGAACCTCATCTGCTTCCTTAGCAGGTTCAGTAGGTGCTTCTTCATCATTTACACCACCACTGAAGTCTTTAGGTGCTTCACCTTTAGGAACTTCTTTTAAGTTTTCGATATAACCTAGAGTTGCATTATAATCATCAGTTAGCTTGTCAATTTCATCTTTGTAAGCTTTTACTACTTCGTTAACTTCGTCAAATTTAGCTTGAGCTTCATCAGCAGCAGTTTTAGCAGAAGCAACAGCAGCTTCTAATTTAGTTACAGCATCTTTTAATCCATCTTGGATAGCTTTGTCTGCTTCATTTTTCTTAGCTGTTTCAAGAGCAGCTTTAGCTTTTTCTAAAGTTTCATTTTGTTTATTTAATGCAGCTGTTTTTTCCTCTGCTGCTTTAGCTTTTTCAGTAGCATCAGCTTTGTCTTTATCAGCTACTTTAGTTAATTTTTCAATTTTTTCAGCGATATTATCAGCGATATCTTGAAGTTTTTTAACGATTGGCTTAGAAGCTTCTTTGTTGTAAGCAGCGTCTAATTTTTCTTTATCAGCAGCTGGAAGCTCAGATAGAGCTTTACCTTCTTGTTTTGTAGCACCGATTTCGTCAGCTTGAGGATCTTGATCTTTAGTAGCTTCAGCAGTCGCATTTTGATTTTCTAATTCTTTAAGAACATCCTCAGCTTTTAAATCACCATTTTCAACTGCAGCTAAAATATCTTCTTTACCTAATGCTTTTTTAGCTTCTTCTTTATTTGTAATCTTAGCATCAGCATCGATATCTTTTTCTAATTGATCTAAAGCATCTTTAAGAGCAGTTCTAGTTTCAGCTTCTTCTTTTTTAAGTTCTTCAACTTTTGCTTTTGCTTTTTCTGCTTCTTCTTTAGCTTTAGCTAATTCAGCTTCTGCGTCAGCTTTAGCTTTATCGGCTTCATCTTTTTTAGTTTGAGCAGCTGTTACATCTTCAGCTTCTTTAGTAGCTTTAGCTGTAGCTTCATCTGCTTTTGTTTTAGCTTCGTCTGCTTTTTTCTGCAATTCAGCAACTTTAGCATCTGCTTCTTTTTTAGCTTCAGCAGCTTTTTCTGCTTCTGTTTTTTCTGCTGGTTTAGCTGGTTCTTCTTCTACTGGTTTAGCTGGCTCGTTAGCTTCTTTTTCTTTAGCAACTTTCACTTCTTCTAGAGTTTTGTTGTACTCATCAGTAAGTTTGTTTAGTTCATCAGCAACAACTTTAGTATCTGAAGCAGCTTTATCGAATGCATCTTGCGCAGCGTCCTTAGCTTTTTCAATAGCTTTTACAGCTTTGTCCAATGAAGCAACGATATCAGAATCAGAGCCGTTATCTGTAGCTGATTTAAGAGCTTCTTTAGCTTCTTTTAATGTATCTTCTTGTTTTTTAAGAGCTTCAGCTTTTTTATCTTCTTCAGCTTTCAATGCTTCAGCATCTTCTTTAAGCTCATCAACATTTTCACCTAAATCATCAGCTTTATCTTGAAGTTTTTCTGATGCAGGACGAGCAGCATCTGCTTTTTCAGCTTTGTCAATTCCAGCCTTAATGTCTGCTGGTAATTGATCTTTAGTTTTAGCTTCTTTAGCTGGAGTTGTTGCAACGTTAGCTTCATTAGCTTGATCTTTATTTCTTAATTTTTTCTCAGTTTCTTTATTAGCTTCAGCTTTTTCATTATCATCTGCTAATTCTTTAAGAATATCCCCAGCTTTTAATTCACCAGATTCAACAGCCTTCAACAATTCCTCTTTTGCTTTTTTGTCGAGTAATTCGTTATCATCAGGTAATTGTTTTAAAGCCTCGGTTAATGCTTCTTTAGAATCAGCTTCTTCTTTTTTAGCGTCTTCTTCTTTCTTCGCTTCTTCTTTTGCTTTAGCATCAGCTTCTGCTGCTTTTGTTTTTGCTGCGGCTAATTCATCGTCAGCAGTTTTTTTAGCTTTTTCAGCTTCTGTTTTTTCAGCTTCAGCATCAGCAGCTTCTTTTTTCTCAGTTTCAAGTTTTTTAGCTGCTTCATCAGCCACAGGAGTAGTTGTATCTACTTTTGCTTGAGCTTCAGCAACTTTTTCTTCAGCTTTTTTAGCGTCAGCTTCAGCTTGTTTAATTTCTGGACTTGTCACTTCTGATTTAGGAGTTGCAGGAGCTCCAGCTGGTTGAGCAGAAGTTGTATTAGGCTCCTCTGCAGCTTTCACGACTGACGGTTGAGATGCAACAAATGCCGCTCCCAAAACAGCAACACTTGCTAAGCTAGTCAAAATCATTTTCTTTTTGTTCATCCTGTGTACCTCTTTTTAAGAATCATATTTATGTACATTATAAACCTTTTTTCAAGTGAAATCAAGGGATACGTTATATTCTATATCCTTTATTATTGATATGTTATATTTCAAAAATATGGAAAATTCCAAAGAAAATAAAGCATATTTTACTAGCTTTCTTTCTCTTTCTTTTCATTATTTTCATTTTATATAGTAAATTATAATTTTGAATTCAATTCAAATATCTTAAATCTTCATAAAAAATCTAGTTTAAACAAAAAAACAGGAGATTTCTCTCCTGCTTTGATTTAATTACTTAAAATCTATACCATCATATGATTTAGTTTTTACGTTTCACAAACGGAAGGAATCCAAGAAGTAATCCTAAGAATCCTAAGAATGCAACTGCAACATTATCTTTTCCACCCGTATTTGGAAGTTCTTTCTTATCTTCAGCTTTTGCAGCTGGGGCTTGATAAGTATTATCTTGGCTAGTTCCTGCTACAGCTTGAGCAGCAGTAGCTGGAGCTGATGGAACTTCTGAAGCTGGACTATTTGTTCCAGGTGCTGGCGCTGCTGGGGATTCAGTAGATGGTGCATCAGCAGATGGGCCTGCTGGCGTTTCTGACACTGGAGCAGGAGTTTCAGAAGCTGGAGCTGGATTTCCTGGTGTTCCAACCTTAGCTGGGATTGGGAATTCTGGAGCTGGTTTTGCAGGTCTGTCTGGAGTCTTGTTTGATTCTTTTTGAGGCTCTGTTTGAGGTTCTGTATATTCTGGTTTGTCAAGAATGGCAGCATCTCCATTAGAAGCTTCTGGTTCCAAACCTTTAAGAGCTGCTTCTAGATCAGCTTCTGCCTTCTCCAATTCCGCTCTTTTAGCATCTAATTCTTTCTGAAGCCCTTCTTTAATATAATCTTCAGAACCATTTGCTTCCGCATCTTTAAGATTATCTTCTAATTTAGAAACTTCTTTTTCCAAATCAGCGACCTTGTTTTGAAGAGTTTCAATTGTTGTATCCAATTTAGCTTCTTCAGCTTTCAAGTCTGCTTCACGCGCTTTAAGTTCTGCTTGAGCTGCTTCTAGAGCTTTATCTGCAGCATCAAGATCCTTTTGAGCAGCTTCTCTATATTGATCTGCTTGTTCACCATCAGCGTCAGCATAGCTATCAAGTTCTTTTTGAGCTTTTTCTTTCGCCGCTTTTGCGGCTTCTACAATAGTTTTTGCTTCTTCAACATCATTTTTCGCAGCTTCTACACGTTCGCCAGCATCCTTAGCATCTGTCTTTTCTTCATCCAAACGCTTATTGATTTTATCCTGACTATCAGCATCAATTCCACCATTAACTGGCTTAGCTTCTGTAACTTCACCTGATTCATTACGAACCAACTCAGCACCTGGAGCTGGTTGTACAGTTGGATTAGTCACACCGGCTTTATTAAAGTCATCTTCTAACTCTTTTGCAACATCTTCAGCATCTAAATCACCATTTTCGATAGCCTTTAAGATGTCTTCCTTACCGATTTCAGCTTTTGCTTCTTCGATAGCTTTCGCCTTATCTTCTGGTTTAATGCTGTCGTCTTTGTTAATGTTATCTTCAACAGCTTTTTCCATTTTTTCAAAAGCAGCTTTTAAAGCCTCTTTAGTATCCGTAGTAGCTGGTTGTGTTGCAGTAGGTTGCGCATCTTCAGCTTTTACAGTTGAAGGATTAGATGCAAGAAAACCTGATCCCAAGACAGCCACACTAGCCAAGCTAGTTAAAATCATTTTCTTTTTATCCATTTTTGAAACCCCTTTTTTGAAATTATATTTGAATTTATTATAACGCTTTCAAAGAAAATAATCAAATAATAACTTATTTTATATATTCAATTATATTCTTATATAGACTTTCAAATATACCTATTACAACAAAAAAAGAAAGCTCATTTTATAAGCTTTCTTTTTGTTTTCTTTTCATCATTTACATTTTTTATGGTAAATTTTACACTTTTTAAACCCACTCACCGTTGGCATTTACTGTGTAACCATTGATTGTAGTGCTGACAGCAAGAGCTCCTGAACTATAAGCATAGTACCATTTGCCATCTACTTGGAACCAACCAGTCTTCATAGCGCCTGAACCGTCAAGATAATACCAGCTACCACCTTGTTTCAACCAACCAGTTTTCATAGCACCCGAATTATCAAGGTAGTACCATGTTCCACCTACTTGGAACCATTGGCTAGCTTTCATTGCACCTGAACCATTTAGATAATACCATGTGCCACCATCTTGCAACCAACCAGTTTGCATTTCGCCTGAACCATTTAAGTAGTACCAAGTGTCACCTTCTTTAAACCACCATTTTTGCATCACGCCTGCAGCATTAAAATGATACCATTTACCACCATCTTTCAGCCAACCAGTCTTCATTCCATCTTCTTTAGAGAAATAATACCAGTCACTCTCAACCTTCTTCCATCCAGCCTGACGATTTCCTTCGCTGTCAATGAAGAATTTTTTACCATCAATCAAAACAATCCCTTGTTTAAGGACACCTTCCTCATCCAAGAAATAATGTTTCCCATCAACAGTAATATCACCAGTTAGACGGACACCTTCTTTGACATAGTAAGTTTTCTCATCAATTTTGACAAAACCAGTTTTCTTCTCACCATCTTCTACAAAATAATAAGTCTTGTCAGCAACTTTTACAAAGCCTAGCTTTTTAACACCATCTTTTTCATCTAGATAGTATTGCTTATCACCTGCAGTCAATAGACCTTTCTTCATAGCACCATCAGCTTCAAAGTAGTAAGTCTTATCATCGATTTTTTGCCAACCGCTAACCTTTTTACCGTCCTTGATATAGTAGACTTTTCCGTTCTCTGTTTTGAACTGACCGCCACTTGTTGTTGTAGATTGATTTTGGTTGTTGTTACCAGCATTAGTAGCTGTGTTTGAACGATAGACATGATAAAGAATACCATCTTTTAAGTTACCAGTAACATACTCATAGTTGGCAATAGTTGGATGACTTGTATCTGAGGCTTCAGATCCTTTACGCGGATCCTTAATATTTACTGGATCGCTACTACCCTCTTTATAAACTACAAAACGAACTTCCTTGACTGCTGAATTCCCACTAGTTGTTGTAGTATTTTGATTGTTGTTTGTATTTGTATTCGTTGTAGCAGCCGTATTTCCACCATGATAAGGATTGCTTTGAGCAGAAGAACTATTACTATTACCTGTTGTAGCAGTTGTATCAGCTGGAGCATATGTATGATATAGTATACCATCCATTTCTTCACTAGTAGTATATTTATAGTTCTCAATTTTAGGCTGATCCTTAATAGATGCATCTGTTACAGCAGATCCTGTCAATGCGGCTTTGATATCAACAAGTCTACCATTTTGAAATGCCACATAGTGTACTTCTTTAACTGTAGAAGTTGTCAACGCACTTGTCGCTCCTGATTCAGCAGCTTGGACTTGTTGGACTGTCGCCATAGCTAGTACAGAGGTTGCTAGCAAAATACCTGTTACTGTTTTTCTCATAGGAAAATCCTCCTGTATTAAAATAATAAATTTATTTAGATTATATCCCTTTCCTATAATAAATGCAATAAAAAACATAAAAAGTGTAGAAATATTTAAATGTAAAAAAGAGAGTAGCTCTAAAACTACTCTCTTAGTCTTTTTATACCCATTCACCGTTGGCGTTTACGTAATAACCATCAACTGTAGTGCTTACTGCAAGGGCACCTGAACTATAAGCATAGTACCATTTACCACCTACTTGGAACCAACCAGTTACCATAGCACCTGAGCCTTTAAGGTAGTACCAAGCACCACCAACTTTAACCCAGCCAGTTTCCATAGCACCTGAGCTGTTTAGGTAGTACCAAGTTCCACCATCTTGCAACCAGCCAGTTTGCATTTCACCTGAACCATTTAGATAGTACCAAGTGTTACCATCTTTGATCCACCATTTTTGCATCACGCCTTCAGCGTTAAAGTAGTACCATTTACCACCGTCTTTAAGCCAACCAGTTTGACGTTTACCTTCTTTATTCACATAAATCCAGTGATTGTCAACCTTGTTCCAGCCAGCTTTTGTATTAGAATCATCTGTCAAGTAGTAAGTTTTACCGTCAACAGTGATTTCACCAAACTTACGTTCACCTTCTTCAGTGACATAGTAATACTTGTCGCCAGCACCCTTGATAAGGCCAGTCTTACGTTCACCTTCTGCAGTGATGTAATACCATTTACCAGCGCTATCTTTTACAATACCTGATTGAGCTTTACCTTTTTCATCAAAGAAGTACCATTTCGTACCAACTTTATGAGCTCCGTTTGTCACAACGCCATCTTTTACAAAGTGAGATTGACCGTTTTCTGTGACAACTTCTGTTCTACGGACACCATTTGCATCAAAGTAGTAAGTTTTTTCTCCCACTTTGAGGAAACCAGTTTTCTTAACACCTTGATTATCTAGGTAGTAGCGTTCAGAGTTGTTCTCGATGATACCACGAGCCATAACACCTTCACTGTTGAAGTAGTAAGTCTTGTTGTCAATCATGACCCAACCCTTAACTGGGTTCCCGTGTGAATAGAAGTAACGGTTACCTGACACTTCACGCCAGCTGTTATTTTTATCTGTAGATTTATAACCTTGTTTATTCAAATCTGCTGACGCTGTATTTGGGTCATTTTCCAACTCATCAAGTTTTGTACCCTTTTCCACAAATACATAGTAACGAACACCACCATCTACATAAGTATTTTGATATTCGAACTTATCAATATATTTATGTAAATCAATTTTTTGATCTCCTGACTCAAAGTAAACAGTTGTACGAGTACGTGAACGGTCATTAGAAATCGTAATCCATTCTGTTTTACGAACAAACTCTTCCGCATGTACAGAAGGAGCTGTGATAGCTGAGTAAGCAGTCACAGCAGCGCCTGCCATTGTGACACTAGCAAGAGCTAGAGCTAAAGCTTTTTTATTTTTCATGTGAACATTCTCCATTCTTAAATTTAGCTATTATGCTTTTCTTTATTGTATCTTATTTTTACAAAAATTTCTAAGAAAAACTGAACTTTTTATGGAAAAAGTAAAAAGCAGAAGAAATCTCCTGCTTTTTTTATTGAGCTAGATTATTTAACCCATTCACCGTTTCCGTTAACAGTGTATCCACCTACAGTAGTGTTAACTGCAAGGGCACCTGAACCGTCAACGTAGTACCATTTACCACCAACAGTGAACCATTGGCTAGCTTTCATAGCACCTGAGTTTTCAAGGTAGTACCATTTACCACCGTCTTGCAACCAACCAGTTTGCATTTCACCGTTTCCGTTTAGGTAGTACCAAGTGTTTCCATCTTTAACCCACCATTTTTGCATTACGCCTTCAGCGTTAAAGAAGAACCATTTACCGTCAACTTGTTTCCAACCTGAAACAGCTTTGTTAGAAGCGTAGTATTTCCAACCATCTTCTTCTTGAACCCATTGGTCTTTCACAACGTTGTATGAGTCAGTTTTTTCAAGAACCAAATCAACTGAAGCGTTTGTGAACATATCTGCATGAGTATCTTTATCTAAGTCAGCTGAACCAGAGTATACAAATGTTCCTTCTGCAACGCTACCAATTTCTGCGCCATTTGAAGTTTTGTTTAATGTGTAAAGTCCGTTAGTAGACTCCATACCTTTTACAACATACCCTTTTGGTACATTAGCTACACGGTATTGAACCAATCCACCATGTGGTACTGACAATTCAACATCACCTGCTGCGTTAGATTCAGCAGAAACAACTGATGCTTTAGCGTAGTTCATGTAATCAGCTTTGTTAGCCCAAACCATGATATCTACTTTAACACCTGCTACTGAAGCACCTTGAAGGTCACGAACGTGGAAACGAACGTGTGAACCGTTACCAAACACAACTGGTTTACCGTGGTAAGGGTTGTAAGCTGGAGTTTCTGGTTTGTATTGGTTTTCTGGAGCAACTACACCAGTATGAGCTGATTTCACTTCATTTTCTGTGTATTTAGCAACATCCAATTTACCTGTTTTTGGATTTACACGACCACTTTCAGTGTAACCGTTGTTAGTATCAGCTGAAACAGCTTGTACAGCACCAAATGCTGCAAGAGCGACTGCGCTTGTCAATAAAACTTTTTTCATCGTTTTATCTCCTTCATTTTTCATTATATATTTTTTCGTAAGACTATCTTACTACCATACAGTATATAAATATTTGCAGGATTTGTCAAGGGTTTTCTTCTAGTTTTTAAAGTTTTTACCTATTTTTAGAAAAAAAGGTGAAAAAAACATTTTTGTGAGAAAAAATACCCGTCAAATACTGCATTTTTCAAGTGAAAATCTCACAAACTTATGATCCTTGAGTAAAATCATTCATATCTAATCCACATAGACAGTTGGACAGAACTCACGTCTATGGTATTATCTTATAAACACTTCTAAATGTCAAGTAAAAATGGCAAGTTTTTTGATAAGAACCTGCCATTTCATCAACTTTCTACTATTTAAAATGTGACCTTATAGCAAGGCCTCAAACTCAGCGACCGTCATGCCTAATTGTTCACTAGCAAATTCGGAAGTTAAAGCATGTTGACGAACCATGTCTAAGAAGGCAAAGAGTTTTCCTTCTTCCCTTCCATCAGCTTTCCCACGCTCTAAACCTTGTTCAATCCCCTCCGCCCTAGCTGTTTCTAAGGCATAGTCCTGTGCTAACAAGGCTTGTTCTTCTCGCATACGTAGTTGACTAAACATTTTCCTGTCCTCCTCGGACCAGCTCTTATAGTCCAGCAGTTGGTCTGCTTGGCTGATGGCTCGCTCTGGTTGTTGGGTAAAGGGTTTGTTCCCAAAAAACTCCAACTAGGGCTTGCGAACCTCGTCTTTGCTGGTTTCTCTGTATTTTTTAATTCCAAGAATGCTATCTTGACTAGATGGTTTTCATGACCGTTATTTGTGATGGTCTTAATCTTTCAATAGTGCCTCAAACTCAGAGACAGTCATGCCTAATTGCTCGCTAGCAACTTCAGAAGGCAAAAGACCTTGGCGAACCATATCTAAGAAGGCAAAGAATTTCCCACGCTCCAGTCCTTGTTCAAGACCTTCTTCTCGCCCCTTTTCAATTCCCTCTGCACGACCACGCTCTAAACCTTGTTCAATACCTTGTTCCAGCCCCTCTGCCCTAGCAGTTTCCAAGGCATAGTCCTGTGCTAACAAGGCTTGTTCCTCACGCATACGTAGTTGACTAAACATCTTCCTGTCCTCCTCAGACCAGCTCTTATAGTCCAGCAGTTGGTCTGCTTGGCTGATAGCTCGCTCGGGTTGTTGGGTAAAGGGTTTGTTGCCGAAAAACTCCAACCACGGTTTGCGAACGCTATCCTTGCTGGTTTCTCTATATTTTTTTAGTTCTAAGAAAGCCATCTTTACTAGATGATTTTCTTGTCCATTGTTTGTAATTGTTAAAGCCTCACCTGTCGTGTCCTTGCGCATACTAAAGCTATGAAAAGCCAAGTCATCTTGGAAATAATTGCTATCCACGATTGCAATGGCATAAACGGGAGCGATGTGTTTGTAACTCTGGTGAGTATCACCTTCTCGTTGACGAATTTTTTCGAGATTTTGATTGACCTGACTGCACAGGTAAGCCCATAAACGATTAATGAAAAAATTCTGATGATGTACCTGAATTTCAATGATCACTTGGGTGCCATTGTCCAACTCCGCCAAAACATCTATACTGGTATAGAAATCCTGCGCTGAGTAAGGTATGGAAGGCAAAACGTGAATATTGCTTCCCTCCAAAATAGTCACGTTTTTTGCAGGTAAGTCCAACATATCGCGGATAAATTGACAAGTGATTTCTGGATTGCTAAAGATTTTCTTAGCTACCAAGTCATTAGTCGGGCTGATGCCCGGATGTCTTAGAATCATCCTTTTCCTCCTTTTATTATACCACAGTTTTAAATCTAGATTTGCTAGATTCTCTGGCTCTATCTATTTATTCGGAAAAGAGATGAAAAAACCTGAGAATCATCTCAGGCTTGGTCATTAAATCTTTTTCTCAATACTGAAAAGCGGAGAAAGTGGGCGTTTTTCATGAATACGCACGATAGCATCACCTAGGAGATGAGCGATTGAAATTTGCTCAATCTTATCGATCAAACGCTCTTCTGGGAGATAGATGGTATCCAAAACAACCAATTTCTTAATAGCTGAATTTTGGATATTGTCCATAGCTGGACCAGATAGAACTGGATGCGTACAGCTCGCATAGACTTCAACAGCACCAGCTTCTGCAAGGGCATCTGCCGCATGACAAATCGTTCCAGCAGTATCAATCATATCATCAATCAAGATACAAGTCTTGCCTTCTACCTTACCGATGATGTTCATGACTTCACTGGTATTCATCTTATCAACGCTACGACGTTTGTCAATAATAGCAATAGATGTTTTCAAAAATTCTGCCAACTTACGGGCACGAGTCACACCTCCATGGTCTGGGCTGACAACCACATAGTCAGAACCAACCATACCACGACGCTCAAAATAATCCGCAATCAGAGGAGCTCCCATCAAATGATCCACAGGAATATCAAAGAATCCTTGAATCTGCGCAGCATGCAAGTCGATGGTCAATAAACGATCCACTCCAGCTACTTCAAGCATATTTGCAACAAGTTTTGAAGTGATTGGCTCACGCGCTCTCGCCTTTCTATCCTGACGTGCATATCCATAGTAAGGCATGACAACATTGACAGATTCTGCACTCGCACGCTTCAAAGCATCTACCATAATCAAAATTTCAAGCAGATTGTCATTTACAGGCGAACTAGTTGATTGTAGGATAAAGACGTGTTTCCCACGGATTGATTCTTCGATGTTGACCTGAATCTCTCCATCTGAAAATTGGCGGACACTTGATTTCCCCAACTCTATCCCAATCTCCTGCGCTACACGTTTTGCCAATTCTTGATTAGAAGAAAGGGCAAACAGCTTTAAATCAGAAAAAGACATGATTTCCTCCGGTATATATGTATCGCTTGTGCTTTTCACAAGATTTTTCCATTTACCATTGTAGCGCTTTTTGCACTATTTTTCAATCAAAAATAAAAGAAGGGCACCATATTTGTACCCTTGCATCATTCTTTTGAAAAGTATTCTAGTTCATCAACTCATTGTGCTTTTCAACAAAGCGATAAGCCTGATAAAAACCATAGAGAGTAATAGCCGTAACCACTGGAATCGCTAAGGGTAACTCTGTCTCTAATTCTACAAAAGGAGAGTTAAACAAGAAATGAGTTCCCAAGGCTAAACCTAGGAAAAGAAGCCCTTGTTTCTTGCCAACCTTCTGCCCTTTATAGGCTCTGTAAAGCAAGTAAACACCTACTACAGCCAGACCTGAAAAAGTCCAGTGAGAGGCAATTCCTGAGATGATACGCTCTAAAATTCTCGAAATAGTAAAGTCAAAGCCCTCTGGCAAATCCGTACGAATGTAGCCAATATCCTCAATCATTTGGAATCCCAAACCAGAAGCAATTCCTAGTAAAAACAAAGATTTTAATTTTCGCACAGGAATCAAAGCCAAAACAAAGACAAGTGGCAATAATTTAAGCGGTTCTTCTACCAAAGGAGCCACAATCGCACTTTCAAAGGCATTTAAAAATGCACTATCTGGGAAAAGAATACCCAGTAAATCATGGATATAGGTATTAGCAAAGCTAGACAGCCAACCTGAAAGGAACATCCCACCCAATAAAGACAAAATCAAGGCGTTCTTTGGCAATTCCCATTTTTTCCCAATACGGAAAAGGAAATAAAGAGCTGGAATCATGTAAAAGAGAGCTAGAAAGATAGAAACTCCCATTAGTCCATATTCTGCACCTGACATCGAACCGTCCGTATAGTAGATGGTTTCATATTGTAAACCAATACATAGCAATAAGATAAAAATAAATAAAATGCTGTTTTTCTTCATACACTTTCTTTCTAAATGAAGTATTTATAATTCTACGACTGTCATACTTCCTGTATCCACATCGTAAATAGCACCAGAGATAATGACATCATCTGGTATTAAGGGAGACTCGATAAGAAGTTGCATATCCTCGCGTACACTCTCCTCTATATCTTGGAAGGGCAAGAAGTCTTGGTCTGACACATCGACACCTAGTTCCTCTTTCAGATACTCCTGAAAAGGACCATTTTCAAAAGTCTGAGCACCACAGTCTGTATGGTGCAATACCACAATCTCTCTTGTCCCCATTTGTTGCTGGGAAATAACTAGCGAACGAATCATGTCCTCAGTCACTCGGCCACCTGCATTCCGCAAGATATGAGCATCCCCAAGTGCCAAGCCCAGAGCTTGCGCAACGTGCAGACGAGAGTCCATACAGGTCACAATAGCCACTCTTGTTTTGGGTTTAAGTGGCAAATTTAACTGCCCATGTAGGGCAACATAAGCCTGATTGGCTTGCATAAACTGTTCAAAATACGACACGATTCCCTCCTCGAAAATTTGATAGTCAAATATTTCTCCTATCTTATCATTTTTAAAAGGATTTGTCACGGATTATGCAAAGACCTTTTTCAAAACTTCCTGAATCGTTGTTACTCCAATGACCTGAATTTCCTTAGGCGGAGTGATTCCTGTCAAGGAATTCTTAGGTACATAAATCTTAGTAAAGCCCAGTTTAGCAGCTTCATTGATGCGTTGTTCGATACGATTTACGCGCCGAATCTCTCCAGTCAAGCCCAGTTCTCCAACAAAACATTCCTGAGGATTAGTTGGCTTGTCCTTGTAGCTCGAAGCAATGGCAATTGCAACAGCTAAGTCAATCGCAGGTTCATCCAATTTAACACCGCCAGCAGATTTGAGGTAAGCATCCTGATTTTGTAAGAGAAGACCTGCTCGTTTTTCCAAAACAGCCATAATCAAGCTAGCACGATTAAAGTCAAGTCCTGTCGTCGTACGCTTGGCATTTCCAAACATAGTCGGTGTTACCAAAGCCTGCACTTCTGCAAGAATAGGACGCGTCCCTTCCATGGTCACAACGATTGACGAGCCAGTTGCTCCATCCAAACGCTCCTCTAGGAAAACCTGACTCGGATTGAGGACCTCAACCAAGCCACCTGACTGCATCTCAAAAATCCCAATCTCATTAGTGGAGCCAAAACGGTTTTTCACCGCTCTCAAGATACGGAAGGTGTGGTGACGCTCCCCTTCAAAGTAAAGCACCGTATCCACCATATGCTCCAACATACGAGGCCCAGCCAAGGTTCCTTCCTTGGTTACATGCCCTACGATAAAGATGGCGATGTTATTAGTCTTAGCTAGCTGCATCAGTTCAGCCGTCACCTCACGCACCTGAGAAACAGACCCCTGCACCCCTGAAATCTCAGGAGACATAATGGTCTGGATAGAGTCAATAATGAGGAAGTCTGGCTGGATGCGCTCCACCTCTGCTCGAACACTCTGCATATTGGTCTCTGCATAGAGATAAAACTCGCTATCAATATCACCCAAGCGCTCTGCACGTAGTTTAATCTGCTGAGCAGACTCCTCCCCACTAACGTAGAGAACTGTCCCCACTTGGGACAACTGGGTTGAAACTTGTAGGAGAAGGGTTGATTTCCCAATCCCAGGATCCCCACCGATGAGGACGAGACTTCCTGGTACCACTCCTCCTCCAAGTACACGGTTGAATTCCTCCATCTCTGTCTTGGTTCGATTGACATTGATGGAGGTCACTTCAGCCAGTTTCATGGGCTTGGTTTTCTCACCTGTCAAGGACACACGCGCATTCTTGACCTCGGCAACCTCAACCTCTTCCACAAAAGAAGACCAAGATCCACAGTTGGGGCAACGTCCTAGATATTTAGGGGAATTATACCCACAATTTTGACATACAAATGTCGCTTTTTTCTTTGCGATGATAAACCTCTTTCTATATCTCTAACTCACACTCAATTACTTGGCAAAAATCAATCTTCTCATTTGGCACAAACTGGCGCATGAGCATGTTGTGAGTTACCACTATCACGGTCTGGTAATCTCGATACTTAGCCATACATTCTAGAAAACGAGACTTCATCTTCACAGCTGTCTCATATTGAATAGGACTATTAGGAAGTAACTCCCCATTATTTTCTAGAAATATAGCACGAGCTTTTTCAAAATTATCTGTGCCACTTTCATAGACCTGCCACTCATGCAATAATGGTTCCACTCTCAAAGGAAGTCCAGTAACACAAGCCACATAAGAAGCCGTTTCTAAAGCTCTTGTGACTGCAGAAGATACGATTATTTCAGCTGAAGGGAGTAAAGGATTGGTGCTCAATTTCTGGACTTGCTGCCGTCCCTTATCAGACAAGGGTGCCAAATCTATCCCAAATCCCGTATAAGAACGCTCCTCTAACTCACGATAATCTGGCTCCCCGTGACGCACAAAGATAATCTTCATCCTAGTGCCCTGTCGATCCAAATCCACCAGTTCGAACGCCATCAGCCATATCTCCATCTGCAATTAAGAAAGGAGCAAAGACAGCCTGGACAACACGTTCTCCAACTTCAAGAACAACCTCTTGGTCTGTGATATTCTTCATCTGAGCAAAAATATGCCCTTCATTCCCAGGATTGCCATAATAATCCCCATCAATGACCCCAACTGAATTAATTAAAACCAAGCCCTTCTTACGAGGGTTTGAAGAACGATCATAAAGGTAAAGAACCTCAGTCGGTTGCATATAAGCCTTAACCCCTGTCGGAACCAAGACAATCTCTCCTGGCGCAATAACCGTACGTACAGCAACCTTTAAATCGTAACCAGCCGCATGCGCTGTCTCACGCTTGGGCAATAAATTTTTATCTGTAAAAGTCGAAACCAATTCAAAACCACGAATTTTCATCATCTTCTCTTTTCTATTATCATTTATTCTAGATTATTCTATCTTATTTATTCGGAAAAAGCACGAAAAAAAGAGCACACAATTCAAATCGCTTAGGGCTGCTGGATTCCTCCCCTGACCCGCTTCACGCAGAACTGTTGCTCCACTATTTATTATATCACATTCCTGTTCATTTTAAAAGCAAAATTATTTTTTCCGTCTATTTCTAAAAAAATCCTGCATAATAGCTGCGCATTCATCTTCCAAAATTCCTGTTTCAACCTCCACACGATGATTGAGACGCTCATCTGTCAAGATATCGTACAAACTCCCAGCAGCGCCAAATTTCTGGTTTTTAGCCCCATAGACCACGTTTGGAATACGGGCGAGTCCAATCGCCCCACTACACATGACACAAGGCTCAATGGTCACAAAAAGCGTGCAATCCAGCAAGCGCCAGCTCTCCTCACTCAGGTTCGCATTCTCTATGGCCATAATCTCCGCATGCATAACCGCTCGTTGCAGTTCCTCACGCGCATTATGCCCGCGACCAATGATTTCTCCGTCCTTGACAATCACACAACCAATTGGAATTTCATCGTGTTCAAGAGCAATCTCAGCCTCTCTCAAAGCCTCCCTCATAAAGACTTCTTTTTCTTCAACTGTATAATTCATCAATTTCCCTTTTCCTACTTATCGATTTTATTATTATATCATGATTTCCAAGACAAAAAAAGCCACCAAATGCGGTGACTTTATAGGGAGATTATTATGAAAAAGAAAAGTTTAGGATATTTGTTACAACAAGTTAGGAGGTCTTCTTGTAACTGTCTATAGTATATCCGAACTATCTTAAACAAATCTTAAAAATCTCTTAGGACCAAACACTTTCTAAAATATTTGTTTGTTCACGACCAGGACCTACTGAGAAAGTAGAAATACGAACGCCAACCAATTCGCTCACACGACGAACATAGTTACGCGCATTCTCAGGAAGATCTTCCAAATTACGAACTCCAGTGATATCTTCTGACCAACCTGGCAACTCTTCATAGATAGGCTTGCAACGTTTCAATTGCTCAAGACTAGCTGGATAGTAGTCAATACGTTGACCATCAAGATCATAGGCCACACAGATTTTCACAGTATCTAAACCACTCAAAACATCGATAGAGTTCAATGAAAGATTAGTAATACCAGAAACACGACGACTATGACGCATCACAACTGAATCAAACCATCCCACACGTCGTGGACGACCAGTTGTTGTACCATATTCATGACCTACTTCACGGATACGTTCTCCCACTTCATCAAACAACTCAGTTGGGAAAGGACCGTCTCCTACACGACTCGTATAGGCTTTACATACACCAACAACCTTATCAATCTTACTTGGACCAACACCAGAACCAATGGTCACACCACCAGCCACAGGGTTTGATGACGTAACAAATGGATAAGTACCTTGGTCGATATCTAGCATAACACCTTGTGCACCTTCAAAAAGCACACGTTTACCATTATCAAGCGCATCATTCAAGATAACAGATGTGTCTGTCACATATTTCTTGATTTGTTGACCATATTCGTAATACTCTTCAAAAATATCATCGAAATCAATCGCTTTACTGTCATACAATTTTTCAAAAAGACGATTCTTTTCAGCAAGGTTACGTTCTAAGCGCTCACGGAAAATATCTTTATCTAAAAGATCGGCGATACGAATCCCAACACGAGCAGCCTTGTCCATATAAGCTGGACCAATTCCCTTAATTGTAGTACCAATCTTATTGTCGCCCTTAGCTTCTTCTTGCAAGCGATCCAACTCGATATGATAAGGCAAAATAACATGCGCACGATCAGAAATACGCAAGTTATCAGTTGTCACACCCTCCTCATGAAGATAGCTCAACTCTTTCACAAGAGATTTAGGATTTACAACCATACCATTCCCAATAACAGAGATTTTTTCAGGGAAGAAAATCCCAGATGGAATCAAGTGCAATTTAAACTTCTTGCCATCAATCACAATCGTGTGACCTGCATTATCACCACCTTGGTAACGCGCAATCACTTCTGCATTCGCTGAAAGGAAGTCTGTAATCTTCCCTTTACCTTCATCACCCCATTGGGTACCTACAACAACAACTGAAGTCATAATCTTGTCTGAGCCCTCAGGCTCTTCCTTTCTCACATACATGGCAGGACTCTCACCTGCAATTATATCTTACAATTTATTATAAGAAAAAATCGCCTTTTTATCAAGAAGAAACAATAGAAAGATTTGCTATTTCCAACTATTAAAAAATGTTTTAGAAAAATAACCAGCTATTTATTATTATCTTTCCTTAAAAAAATAAATTTGTTCGGAAATTAACTCAGACTGTCTCAACAAGCAACAAAACCTTGTTTCATTATCAATTTTTCAAGATACAAACGATAAGCAACACGATAATGGTAAACAATAAAATCCTGATGACTCACAATACGATATCGGACAAGATAATAAATCAAAAACTTAAAATGAACATATTCCCAATCAAAATTATCACCGAAGAACATACCATACTCTTCTTCAATATTTCTATAAAAATCCATCATCTGATCATAAATACTTTGTAGCATAAATATATACTCCTTTTCTTTTTATGACCTTATTCTAACAAAAAATTTCAATTAATCTTTAATAATTCCTGAATTGTTAAAATACCAACCTCAAAAAGATAACAAATAGGAAAAGTTGACAGAATAGGAACAAATTTACTACTTAAATTTCAAAAACTAAGATAATGGAAGCGGAAGGATTCGAATCCCTCGAAGGAGCGTATTTACAGTCCGCAACGTTTAGCCTCTTCGCTACCCTCAATTAAAGTACTAAAAAGATCTCCTTGATCGAAAACGGAGGGCTCTGAAACTTTACTCAGCAAAAATATCTCACACCAAATAACACTAAATAGATTATTAATTATAAAAAAAAGAGGCCTAAACCTCTTTTTTCTTAACTACTCCGCCAGTAGGACTCGAACCTACGACATCATGATTAACAGTCATGCGCTACTACCAACTGAGCTATGGCGGAT
>NZ_CAJJIB010000012.1:0-111282 GCF_905187495.1 Streptococcus mitis
AGCTGACGTGGTTTGAAGAGATTTTCGAAGAGTATTAGCGGATATCCAAGTAATCCAAGACCAATTCACAGAACATCATGTTAGCCCAAGAGAACCATTCACGAGAATAAAGAGTTGGGTCATCCACGTGGAAGCTTTCGTGCATAACACCTGTACCACCATCGCAAGCAACCAGCTGATCCAGCAAGAATTTTTTCTCTGCCTTATCTCTTGTTGTCAAACCTTGGATAGAAAGGGCGATTGGCCAGATATAGCGATAGAAGGTATGAGAACTTCCGAGACCACTAGCGTATTCTCCTTTGTAGAAGTAGGGATTTTCAGGGCTCAGAATGGTACGACGAGTTGATTGATACACTTCATCGTTGACATCGCAGTAACCCAGATAAGGTGCAGCCAGCAGACTTGGTACGTTTGGATCATCCATAATGCTAGCATTTCCCAAACCATCCACTTCAAAGGCATAAATCTTTTCGCCCTTGCTGTTGCTTGTGTAGGCGTAGTTTTCAATTCCTTCTTGGATTTCATCCTGGAGACTCTTAGCATCAGCAATAACACTCTGGCTATCAGCTAGGTTTAATGCTGCAAAGATTTCTTGCACATAACCCAAGACTACTACAACAAACATATTTGACGGAATCAAGTAACTATACTGGCAGCAGTCATCACTCGGACGAAAAGCTGACCAAGTCATACCTGTCACTGCAAAATTAGGTCCAAAGCCATCATTTACCAAGGTATCTTCCTTGCGGTCCGTATCTCGAACAAAACGATAAGGAGAGTTGTTATGGTCTTGTTCAACCGTCCAAAGATGGAGAATCTCCTTAGTCGCTGCGACAAAAGTCTCATCAAACTGGCTAGTCTCACCAGTCTCTTTCCAGAGGAGATAAGCCAACTGCAACGGATAGCAAAGCGAGTCCACCTCATACTTGCGTTCCCAAATCCAGCCATTAAGGTCGGTATGGTCTGTCTCGTGGTGACCCTTCCAGTTTTCCTCAATGTTGAAGGAATTGGCATAAGGATCCTTGAGTACCAAGGTCATCTGACGCTTGACCAAACCTGCAATGGTCTGACGCAGGAGGGCATCTCTTTTAGCCACATGCAGGTAGGGTCTGAGTTGAGCTGTCGAATCTCGAAGCCACATAGCAGGAATATCCCCAGTCAAGACAAAAGTTGAACCATCTTCTAGGATTTCAACCGTATTGTCCAAGGTATCTGTATAGCAACGCTCGAAAACATCCACCCACTCTGGATGGTCCTTAGCCCGCTCTGCCACTTCATCTAGCCATTCTCTAACAATTTCTTTTGAATAAATCATCGTGCAGTATCCTCTTTCAAACAAGTTTCATTTTCAGTATATAGCTTTTGAGACAGAAAATACATACACAAATGATAGTCATTTTTCTACAAAATAGTTATCTTTGAAGCTCCTTTTCTAAAGGCCCTCTTTTTCTGATATAATGTAGAAAAACAGCTAAAGGAAAGACTATGAAACCACTACTTGAAACCATCGATACCCGCTTTGGAACTGCCAGCAAGCATGCCTTTTCTCGGGGAAATACCCTGCCATACACAGGCGTGCCTTTTGGGATGAATTACTTTGTGCCCCAGACCAGTGACCAGGATGGATCTTGGTTTTTTGATCCGCATCTGCCTATCTTTCAGGGGATTCGATTAACCCACCAGCCCAGCCCTTGGATTGGCGACTACTCTTGGCTCCTTCTGACACCTGTCACAGGCCAACTGGGTGGAGACAGCCTCTTCCATCGCCAGTCTTCCTATGATATGGATAAGGCCTCTTTCCAACCTCATTATCTGAAAATTTTCTCCCTGCGCTATCAGATTGAAAGCCAGCTTACACCGACTTGCTACGGCGCCTCTATTCGTTTGGAGCAAAAGCAAGGCAAAGCCCTCTCCCTCTACCTTCACGCAGCAGATGAACTGACCGTGGAGCAAGTAGATAAGCGAACTCTTGCCCTGCGACAAGAAGGTAAAACTGAAACCAACAAAAATCCACTGATACTGTTCACTACCCTGCAAATGAATACGGATATTCTTGCTATCAGCCAAGAAGGGGGAGACTGGCGAATCGACCTGGCAGATAGTCATGCTGAAATTCAGCTAGCGACTTCTTTCATCTCTCCTTCTCAAGCTCTAATCAATCTACCTCAAAAAGATTTTGATAACTGTAAATCAAGTGCCCAAGCGGACTGGGAAAATCTCCTCCATCGTTTTGATGTTATAAAGACAGGAGAGGCTGACCGGACCTTCTTTGATCACTGTCTCTACAGACTCTTCCTCTTTCCTCAGACTTTTTATGAGGTTGATGAATCAGGACAAGCCATCCACATAGATTTGGCTACTGGAACTGTCAAGCCTGGTGTCCTCTTCAGCAACAATGGTTTCTGGGATACCTTCCGCACCACCTTCCCCCTCTTTGCTCTTATCATACCAGAACACTACCACCGCTTCTTAGAAGGATTTCTCAATAACTACCGCGATACTGGTTTCCTTCCAAAATGGCTGGCTCCAGATGAACGTGGCATGATGCCAGGTACCCTGCTAGATGGCATTATCGCAGATAGCGCCTGCAAGGACATGGCCCCCGACCTAGAAGAAGAACTCCTCCAAGCCATGCTTGAAACAGCCTGCAAGTCCGACCCTCTCGGCATCAATGGTCGTCACGGATTAGCCCAATACCAAGAACTAGGCTACCTCTCTACCGACCACCACGAAAGCGTCAGCCACACCCTAGACTATGCCTATAGCGACTTTTGTATCGCCAGCTGTGCCGAAAAACTTGGTAAGAATGACATCGCGGAAACTTATAGAACTGCGTCACAAAATTACCGCCATCTATTTGATGCTGAGACAGGTTACATGCGAGCGCGAGACAATCAAGGAAACTTCCGTCCTGACTTCTCTCCCTATAGTTGGGGACGAGACTACGCTGAATGCTCTGCCATCCAAGCGACTTTAGGCGTCCTCCAAGACATCCCAGACTTAATCCAACTTATAGGTGGAAAAGAAGCCTTTAGCAACTATCTTTTGAAAGCCTGTCAAGATGCTCCCCTCTTTGAGACAACAGGCTATGGTTACGAGATTCACGAAATGAGCGAAATGGCTACTGCTCCTTTTGGACAACTCGCTATTTCCAACCAACCAAGCTTCCACATTCCTTATCTCTTCCGTTACAGCAACTACCCTGACTACACTGCCCTTCTCATCAAGACTCTCCGTCAGAAGGCCTTTCACTCAAGTTGGGAAGCCTATCCTGGCGATGAAGACAATGGTAGTCTCTCGGCCTGGTACATCTGGTCAGCTCTCGGATTTTATCCGACCTGTCCAGGAAAACCAAGCTATGACCTCGGAATTCCTCTCTTTGACCACCTCCGAGTCTATCTCGCTAAAGAAGATAAATGGCTAGATATTCATACTGAGCAAAACCACAGCCACTTCAACTTTGTAAAAGAATGCCGACTGGACACAACTCTAGTATCAACTATTCAACATCAAGACCTCTTAAAAGCTGAGCAACTAACCTTTACACTTAGCTGGTTACCAAGTCATCAGTAAACAAAAAGAACCTTCGCAGATGCGAAGGTTTTTCTTTTATGAAACTTGGACTAGAAGTTGATCCAGAAGCTGACCACCCACCGTTAGGTTCAGATAGAAATCCAAGGTTTTATCTCCTGCAAAATACAAGGTTGGAAGCGTCAATCTTTTTTCAGTCTCGCCAACTTGAAACTCAATAACTTGAATCTCATCCTGATAAGCGACACCATGTACCCCCGTCCCTGGTTGAATCGAAATCTTAGCTTCCAAAGGAGTATTACTTTCGCTACGTTCAATCCTAAAATGAAGAGTCTCTCCCTTTGCTACAGCTAGACTTTTTTCTGCAAATTCTAGTCCCTGAACAACTTCTTTTTGTGATAAGCTAGGAGTTTTATAGAGTGAAATCTTGGTCAATACAGGCTTAGATTGCGCCTCGGTAATCATCACGCGCACCTTCTGTGCCTCTACTAGCGGACCTCGCAAGAGACGCTTATGACCAACTGTAAAGCCCATGCCAAATTCTTGCCAGACACCGTCCACCTCTACTAGCACATGAAAAGCAGCGATTCGTTGCCCTAGCTTCAAATCTTCTCTTAACTCAATTACATCAAAAGTTTTAGGTGACCCTAAGTCGAGTTCTAACTGGATGGGCAAGCCTACATCACTTGCCCAAGAGCTGGTCTCAAGGCCATCTGTCAGATGATGACAAGCAAAGTCTGGTGATAGAGCTGGACCAGATACCTTAGCTCCCAGAGCCAAATCTTCTTTATAGAGCTCATCACGATAAGCCGCAAATTCATAAAGCCGTTTGATATCCTTCTCATCAAAGAGACCATCTTGATTCGGCGGAATATTAAGTAGGAGCGGGGTTCCTCTCCCCACTGAGTGAAAGTAGATTTCCACCAACTCCTCAAGAGACTTAGTATCCTGCTCTTCATGGTAAAACCAACCCGGCCGAATAGAAACATCTGCCTCACCGATTGAAAAAATAGTGCCTGAAGAATCTCCATGCTGAAGATAATCCAGCGCCGCTTCTGTTCCTAGTTTGTCAGGATTCACCTTTTGCCACAGTGGATCACCTGCATACCCTCGTTCATTGCCAATCCAGCGGATACTAGTGCCTTCTGTTGAAAAAATTAAGCAATCGCCCTGCAGTTCACGAATGGTTTCAAACCATTTTTCAAATTCATAATTGACCTTTTGAGCTCCCTCTCCTCTGGCACCATCCATCCAGACCTCAGCAAATTTCCCTCCATTTCCATAGGCAGGATTTGATAAGATCTCCTTCAGCTGAGCCAGATAATAGGCATTATAGTCCGCTTCTCGGTCCACATGATAGAGAGGACTGTGGGCATCCCACGGTGACAGGTAGACCCCCATATCCATATCAAACTCTGTGGCAGCTTGTGATACTTCAAGGAGCAAATCCCCCTCTCCACTCCTCCAAGGACTGGCCTTGACCGAATAATCTGTGTGAACTGTCGGATAGAGGACAAAACCATCGTGGTGTTTGACCACCAAAATCAACTTTTTAAAGCCCGTTTCTTTGAGTACACGAACCCACTCACGCGCGTCTAACCTTGTCGGGTTAAATCGTTCAGGATTCTCCTGACCTGTCCCCCATTCCTGGTCATAAAAGGTATTGGGCCCAAAATGGATAAAGGCTGCTAGTTCATCCTCTAAATAAGCTAGCTGGGCCTGACTAGGCAAGGGCCCATGCGGTTTTATTTCTCTTACCATACTATTTCCTATCTACACTTTTCTTCAGTTTTTTGGCATGTACTTGCAATTCTGTTAACGCTAGAGGGCTTGCCAAGCCTTCAAATCGAAGACGAAGGGCATAAGTCTCTACCTTATCAAATTCAAAACGAAGCTCTTCAGCCTTGTCGCTTGAAACTTTTCGGATAGCTGATACAGGGCGCCAATTCTCCTCTTGCTTGAGCAGGGAATCCTTATCCAAATGATTTGGAGTCCGAGGTAAGCTAGGCTCATTCCCTACATAAATAATCGATATGGGTAGGATCCACCGCCACATATTCTTGATTTTCAACATAATACAAGGTCAGGTTATCCACAAATCGCGGTTTTAAAATCCCTGCATCTCCAAAAAGAATGCCCACGCTGGCTTGCTCTGACTTGGTAATCCAAGTATTGGCTGTCGATTTCTTCCGAGCAATGACCTTGTCATTTAGGTAAGAGGCTGGGTGATTTGGCTCTGAGTGGGAAGCAAAGACCAGAGGCAGGTTGGACCCTGTCCACTGATTGGAAATAACTTCTCCATCTACACTGGCATCTGTCACATGAATGGTGACTGTTGCTGGCAACTCACAGCCCACTACCTGTCCTGTGAGAACACATTCTCCTACCTGAGCATAGACTTGAGGATCAAGTTCATCCCAAGTCACCTTGGCCGTATCTCGTCTGCCATCTGATAAGACTAGCTTAACTCGATCTGGTAAGTGTGGGGGTTCCTTGACAAGCGTCCAAACCCTCTCAGGCTCAATAGCGCAAATCCCTTGAACACAAACCTGAGCAGAAACCTTTAAATCCAGACCTTCTAGCTGACCAGATACTGTAAACTCATGAAAGCTTGCCAAAGCTTCTTCAGGAATCTCCTCCCAAACAACCTTGACTCGTTTTGCACTACCGAACTCATAGTCCACCAAGATCGATGATGGAAACTGTGGATAAGTCCCCTTAGCTGTATACAAGCGAAGTGGTCTTACAGAAACTGCTCGGCCTAGCGAAGTATTTTCTGCCACCTGCAAATGAGTTTGATAGGTCTTTCCTTGATAAATGGCGCGAATAGCCAAGTCGCCTGCAGACAAGCAATAAAGCACTCCCTGCTTGATAATGGCGTGGGCACTACCACTCGTCTCCCAAATCACTTCACTATTCCCCACCTTGTTCACAGGGTTATCCACAATTTGTGGATAAAGTCCAATAGCTTGAGAATCCCCTTCTTGTAATCCTGCCTGCTTGTCCACTCGAATCTCAAATAAGCACTGATTTTTCACTGGTTGGGTAGCCAAAGCCCCTCCCACTAAGATATCAAAACTTGCTGACTCTAGCCCTCTGGCACTGGCCTTTACTCTTACGTGACCTGCCTGATCTAAACTCTGAACCAAAAGGACACCTCTGCCATGAAAGGCTTTCCTCTTAAACCGACCATTTTTCTGAGCCTTGTAACGTTCACGACTGGCCTGCCTGCCATTATCAACACCTACAATACGAGCAGGGCCTTCAATTTTAAAATGAAGCTGATTGGAAGCACTCGGCACCCAGTTTCCATCCTTGTCCAATACATCAAAATAGAGATAAAGGAGGTCTTGCCCATCTGGCGCCAGTTGTGTTTTCTCGGCATGAAGCCCAATCTTAGCAGGCATACCTGCAGTCACCACCCTATCTTCTGCCACAAGCTGACCTTGACAGTCATAAGCTACAGCATGCAATTCTCCTGGTTGATAAGGCAAACGCCATTCGAGATAGAGTTGGTCAGAACCTTCTCCCTCTTGGTATTTTCTACCATCTGAAGTCCATTTTTCCTGAAAAGTCTTCCTGCCTTTGGATTTTCCATTTAGAAATAGCTCTACAGAACGGGCATTTGAATACACCCGGACAGGGATATCCCCATACTTATCCACAACTTGTTGATAACTCTTGTGGATTTCCCAATTCCAGTGGGGCAGGATATGAACCATGGGATGCTGATCTAGGTCCAACCACTGACTTTGATAGAGATAATAGTCATTTTTAGGAATCCCTGCTGTATCCACGATCCCAAAATAAGAACTCTTGACAGGTGTGTCATTTTGATTGTGCCAAGGGGTCGGCTCACCGATATAGTCCACTCCTGTCCAAATAAACTGACCTGCGTAATCTAGCCGATTTCTATCTGCTATCCAAGAAGCTGTCACTGTCTTCCCCCAAGGAACTCGATCATTACCATAGTCTGACTGTTCAAAATTCCGCACGCGGCGATTATCCCCAACCCATTCCTTAGCTGGGCGAAAATAGCTGTCACGCGTCCGTGTAGCCGATGAGGTTTCAGACCCATAAAGTCGCCACTTGGGATGTCTTTTGCGAATCCCATCAATATTGTCTTCTGAGTAATTCAAACCCACCACATCCAGCAAATCAGCAATCTTTTCATGACCTCCAGAACCATCGCCAAAGCGGAATTGATCCATTCCCATGGTCACAAAACGGCTATCATCCACTTCCTTTACCCTTTCTAGCAAGCGTTTGATAGTCTTCAATGAATGAGCATCGCCATTTGCTTCGCTGACTTCATTTCCCAAGGACCACATAATGAGCGCTGGGTTGTTCTTGCCACGCTCAATCATGATTCGCAAATCGTAATCTGACCAGAAATCGCCTGCTTTCGCTTCTGGATGAGTCGCTTCTTCCTCAAAAAAGCGACCATAGTCATATTCTTTCTTGCCTCCATACCAGGTATCAAAGGCTTCTTCTTGAATAAGTAGCCCCATTTTAGCAGCCACATCCAGCAAAATACTACTAGCTGGATTATGGGTGATTCGAATCGCATTGACGCCCATTTCCTTCATCTGGCGCAAGCGTCTCTCAGCAGCTGACCTATTTTCCACAGCTCCCAGCGCTCCGTAGTCATGGTGCAAACAAACCCCATGAATCTTCAACCAGCGACCATTTAGAAAGAAACCCTTATCCGCTTGCCAATCCATATAACGGTAACCAAAAGTCTCCTCTTCTTCATCAACCAACATGCCATTTTTGTAAAGGCGAGTCTTCAATTGGTAAATGTGGGGATGATCAATATCCCAAAGCAAAGGTTGGAAAATTGATATGGCTTGTTGGAAAGAATATTTGTCCCCAGACTCAATCACTAGAGAGTCTGTCGCCTGCCAGTCTGACAGCTGTTGGCCATCATACCAGATACTCTGTTCCAAATACACCGACACGGACTGAGGTCCGTCATTTGAAACCTTACTTTCAAGCTGAGTTTCCACCCATCCATCTCTTTGTTCCTTGAGCTTGGGACTTCCTATCCTAATCCCATATAAATCCAGATGCACCGAATCTGTAATCAATAATTTTACTTCTCGGTAAATACCGCTACCAGAGTACCAACGACTGCTAGGTTGCTGATTTTCCACAAAAACCGCAAGCTGGTTGGCCGTCCCATCATTTCTTAGATAAGGCGTGATATCATAAGAAAAGGGCGTATAGCCACTGGGATAATAGCCCAGCACTTGCCCGTTGATATAGACTTGGGCATTCATGTAAACTCCATCAAACAACAAACGCACCGATACAAGACTGGCATCTTCTTCCAAGTAAAACTGTGTCCGATACCAGGCTTGACCACCATTTAACTGACCACCCTCATTTTGCGCTGGCGAATACTGGTCAAAATCATTGTAAATACTCCAGTCATGTGGCACTTGAATAGCCTGCCAATTTTCTCTATGAAAATCCGGCGCCAAGGCCTCTTCTTTCCCCACCTCTTGGCTAAAAAACCAGTGATTTCGCAAAACTTCTTCTCTTCTCATACAAGCATTCCTCTTTAAACAAGTCTATCAATTTGACTATATCACAAAACAAAAGCGCTTTCAAGACTTCCTCCATCACTCCCTAAATACTCAGAAAAGATTCTATAATTTGTGGAGGAGGATTTTAATCCTCAAAGCTACAAGGGTAATACAAAAAGAGCCTGACTCCAGGCTCTTTAGTCTATTATTTCTTCTCAGCACGAAGGGCTGACAAGATTTGTGTACGGATATCATCCACACCATTTGGCGTATTTGGTAAAAAGATCGTTTGATTGCCTTTAGAGGCAAAGGTATTCAAGGTATCCAAATACTGGTTGGTCAAAAGAATGGACATGATTTGCTCTTCTGTCATACCAACATTGGCTTCCTTGAGTTCTGTGATAGACTCTGCTAATCCATCCACAATCGCTTTACGTTGTTGGGCAATCCCCACACCATGAAGGCGGTCTTTTTCTGCTTCTGCTTCAGCTGCAGTGACGATTTTAATCTTGTCTGCTTCCGCCAATTCTTGCGCTGCGACCCGCTTACGTTGCGCCGCATTGATTTCATTCATGGATTGCTTAACTTCTGCATCTGGTTCGACCTTGGTAATCAAGGTTTTCACGATAATATAACCGTAAGTAGTCATTTCTTCTGCTACTTGGTGTTGAACTTCAAGGGCAATCTCATCTTTTTTCTCAAACAATTCATCCAAGGTTAATTTGGGAACAGAAGAGCGAAGAGCATCTTCGATATAAGATTTAATCTGAGATTCTGGACGCATGAGTTTATAGTAGGCATCTGTCACGCTCTGCTCATTAACACGGTACTGAGTCGCTACATTCATCATAACAAACACATTATCCTTGGTTTTAGTCTCAACCACAATATCGCTTTGCAACAAGCGCAACTGAATCCGTGCTGCAATCGAGTCAATTCCAAAAGGCAAGCGAATATGAATACCGCTATTGGCAACCTTTTGGTATTTCCCAAAGCGTTCAATAATCGCCACCGACTGTTGACGAACCACATAAACTGTACTCAGTGTGACTATCACCAATAGGAGCACACAAACCACCACAAAAATCATCAAAAATGTTGCCATTATCGTGACCTCCATCATTATTTTTCCTGTATTATAGCACATTTAAAGAAGGCTGTGCAGTTTTAACTGCGATTTTTAAAAATAAAATGTTAACCATCTATTTTGTAACTAAAAAGATAGCCTCATACAAAGCTATCCTTTGATTCTCATCAATGCGCCAACATTTCTTGAGCGATTTCTTGGCCAGATAGGTTATCTGGGTAGTAGGTTGGCCAGTTATCCATTTCTTCAAAGAGGGCTTCTTGGCTTGTGCCTCCAAAGAAGATATGGAAATGTTCTGCCTTAACTGGGGCGATATTGTGGTCACTAAACTGAACATACTTGAACTGTCCAGCGTCTGCATCTGTGGCTTCAAAGAGGAAGCGCACGCCACGATTGCCTTTCTTGTAAGTCAAGATTTTCTTACCAACATACTTGTAGGTGAATTTCTTACTTTGTCCACCTTGAACAAATTCCATAGTATTATCAGAAATGTTGATCTTAGTGACATCTGTCTGATAGCCTTTTGTATAGTAAGCCTTGTACTCAGCCTGAGTCATCTTACCAGTCAACTTAGACTTGTAGTCAAAGACTTGGTCAAACGTACCATCTTCAAGGAAAGGATAAACTGATTGCCAGTTACCTACATAGTCACTCAAGGTGCGGTCCTTGACGTCTGCATCCTCGAAGTAACCATTTTGAACTGTCTTGGTATCCTCTGCCTTTTCAGGCTCAATTGCTGGGCCTTCTTGGTCCGTTGTTTGTTTCAGAGCCTTGAGGTTTTTCTCCATAACGGAGATGTAGTTTTCGCCAGCCTTGGTATCCTCTTCTGTCAGACTTTCTAAAGGATTGAGGACATCTGTTTTGACACCTGCTTCTTTTGAAAGTGTGTTAGCAAGTGCTTGTGAAGCATTTTCTTCAAAGTAGATATAGGCAATTTTATTTTTCTTGACGTACTCTGTCAATTCTGCCAGACGAGCAGCTGATGGTTCTGCATCTGGAGAGAGACCTGAGATTGCGACTTGTTTGAGTCCATAGTCCAAGGCAAGATAGTTAAAGGCTGCGTGTTGAGTCACAAAGCTCTTTTGTTTGGCTTGAGACAAGCCTTCTGCATAAGCCTTATCCAAGGCTTGCAATTTTTCGATATAGGCAGCAGCATTCTTCTCAAAGGTCTCTTTTTTATCAGGATAATCTGCTGACAAGCTATCACGGATGTGCTCTACAAGTTTAATGGCACGAACTGGTGATAACCAAACATGGGGATCGTACTCATGGTGATGGCCTTCTTCTCCATGGTCATGGTCTCCCTCTTCTTCCTCACCACCTGGCAAAAGCAACATATCGCCTGTCGCCTTGATGGTTTTGACTTTTTTCTTATCCAAGGTATCTAGCAATTTAGGTACCCAAGTTTCCATGTTTTCATTTTCATAAACGAAGGTGTCTGCGTCTTGGATTTTGGCAACTGCCTTGGCAGACGGTTCATATTCATGGGGTTCTGTACCAGCACCGATTAGGAGTTCTACATTAGCAGTATCTCCTGCGACTTGCTTGGTAAATTCATAGACAGGGTAAAAGGTTGTCACAATATTTAGTTTGCCATCTGCCTGCTTTTGATTGGAACAAGCCACTAAAAACAAGGTACATAGACTGGCGAACAATAAGCTAATTTTTTTCACGTTAGTCTCCTATTTGATAAAACGTCTTACTAAACTAATGAGTAAAAAAACAGTTACAAAAATAATGGTAATACTTGCACTTGCAGGTGTTTCTGCATAGTAGGAAATGTAAAGTCCTGCTACCATTCCCAAAAATCCAATAGCACTGGCAAGCAGCATAACCGATTTAAAGTTTTTCCCTAGACGAAGGGCAATACTGGCTGGCAAGACCATAATGGTCGATACCAGAAGAGCTCCCGCAGCTGGAATCATAAGGGCAATGGCCACCCCCGTCACCATGTTAAAAAGAATGGACATGGTACGAACTGGCAAGCCATCCACAAAGGCCGTATCCTCATCAAAGGTCAAAATGTACATCGGACGAAGGAAGAGGAAGGTCAAAATCAAAACAACCGCCGCAATGACAAAGAGGGAAATAACCTGCTCTTCGCTGATCGTCACGATTGAACCAAAAAGATACTGGTCCAAACTCATAGAACTCGAGCTTTTACCCTTGCTCATGACAATCAGAGAAACAGCCAGACCCGTTGACATGAGGATAGCTGTCCCGATTTCCATAAAGCTCTTGTAAACCGTACGGAGATACTCCAGAAAGACCGCCGCAATCAAGACAATAGCAATAGTGGAAATAGTTGGCGAAATCCCCAGAACCAGACCAAAGGCTACACCCGAAAGCGAGACGTGGCTGAGGGTATCACTCATCAAACTCTGACGGCGCAAGATAAGGAAGGTCCCCAATACCGGCGAGAAAAGACTCATGGCAATAACGGCCAGAAAGGCACGTTGCATAAAGTCATAAGATAACAAACTAAGCATGGCCCACCTCCTGATCATTCTCATGAACATTGAAACAACGCCATGGCGAGTCTTGGTTACGGACTAGATGAATATTGCGATCCGCATAATCCTTAACTTCTTCAGGGTCATGGGTAATCATCAAAACAGCCTTACCATGATGATGGGCGCTGTGGTGCATGAGTTCGTAAAATTCGTTTTTACTTCCTGCATCCATCCCCGTTGTTGGCTCATCTAGGATAAATACATCTGGGTCAGAAGCAAACATACGCGCAATCACCGCTCGCTGCTTTTGTCCTCCAGATAGAGAGCCCAAGCGTTTGTCTCGATGTTCCCACATACCAACTGAGTCCAGACTAGCCTTGATATGCTCCTCATCATGAGCATTCAAACGACGGAACCAACCCTTTCGTGGATAGCGACCTGACTTGACAAATTCATACACCGTACTTGGAAAACCTGCGTTAAAACTGGCAATCTGTTGAGGAAGGTAGGCTATTCTCAATTTCTTACCCTGTGTATTTGTCTTTGAAATAGTCACCTTGCCAATGCGTGGTTGGAGGATACCAAGACTAGCCTTGATCAGTGTCGTCTTAGCTGCCCCATTCTCCCCCGTCAAGGTAACAAATTCCCCACTATCAACACTATAATTGATATGTTCAAGAACGGGCTCCTTATCATAATAGAAGGATAAATCCTCTACCGTAATATATCTCATTATTTGATTTCTCCTACTAAAGCAGTCAAAAACCGCTGGATCACTTTTTGTTCATTTGGAGTAAACTGAGTCGCCACTTGTTCATAGGTTAAAAGTGTATGCTCATGGTGATGGTGGTGCTCCTCAGCAATTGGACGAGCCAAATCAGTCAACTGATAAAAAATCACACGCGCATCCTTAGGATCTTTAGATGTTTCCAACATCCCTTCCTTGACCAAAGACTTAATGGCCTTGGTAACTGCTGCCTGACTGACATTGAGGCGACGCGCCAATTCTGAATTTGTTAAAGATTCCTCTGACAAGAGCATGAGAATGTGCTCCTGGGTATTGGTCAGGGCCACCTCGCTAGTACAATGACCTATTAGAATTTCATGCTGATTTTCCGCCTGCAAAATCACCTCATTCAAAAAAGCATCGATATCCTTCGCTAGCTGTCTCATATCTGACTCCTTTCCTTTTAGACTTCTCTTTTTTAAGAGAAAAATACTATTCTTTGAAAAATTATTTACTGGTTAATTATATCACAACCAAAAAAAGAGTCAAGAAAAAACGTGAAAACCAGTTTCATTCTTGAACTCTTCCATATTATCATCTATTGAAATTCCTTGGCATTTCCATCATAAGTCGCCCATCATCTGAATCTATTGTAGAAGACACAACACTTTTTTATTCAAATTATATATAAAATGGAGAAGGCCTAAGCCTTCTCCAAATACATACCTTACCTCACTCAAGAGGTCTAGCAATCTATAACTAGAAACTCATTAAAATTTTGAACAAATTTTACTCATTATCCTTCTTACGAAGAACGATACTTAGACCACTCAAAATTCCAACAAATCCGAATGCTGCCAAGGCTGCGTTCGATTCCGTACCAGTATTTGGCAATTGAGCTACCTCAGTTGATGGAGCTGGATAAGTGTTTCCATCCGGATTGTAATTTGAAGGTACTGGTTTGTTCGGAACTGCCGGTGTTCCCGAATCTTCCGCCACAGGTACAGGTGGTTTTGGAGTCTCGTTTCGTTGAGGTGTAGGGGCTGGTTGTGGTGTAGGAGCTGGAGCTGGAGCTGGAGTTGGAGTCGGAGCTGGACTTGGCTCTGGCTGTGGTTTTGGTTCTTCAGGAATCTTCAGCTCTGGAATTTCCACAGTTGGCGGATCTAACGGAACTACTCCACCTTCAAATTCTGGCACTTCAAATTTTGGAGCATCAATTTGCATCACATATTGGTAAACAATAGTAGTAACACCTTCTTTAACCAATCCTTTTTCTTCCACAGTATTTTTAAACTTATCACCTGCTGGAAGGACACGTTTCAATCGGAATGTAACTCCATCCACTTCGATTGTTTCTGGTGGTGTCACCTCATATTCTTCACCAGTTGCTTTGTAAGTAGTTTCTTCTTTATCACCAGTAGTTGTAGTTGTTGCTTCAGCTACAATTACATTGTTCTTAGCTACTACATCATCCGCAAGGAAGTTTTCATTAATATCTACGAATTTAACGATAACTGTTCCTTTTTTATCTTTTGCGTAATCACGTACACTGTTTGGTCTATTCTGAGAATACTTAACAACAACCGCTGAATCTTTAGATTCATGTGTTACAGTTAACTCATCTACCTTATCTTTATCCACAGTGTAATCTTTGATTTCTGGTGACACTACTTCGACAAGTTTTTGTTCTGGAGTCCAATCTGTTGTGTACGTCACTTCACCAGTTCTACTGTTGATTTCGGCAGTTCTTGTGAAGCGAGCTTTTTGTTCAACTGGTGCACTTGCTTCCTGACCTGCTTTTGGTCCATTTTCATAAACATAAGTGATGTTACGTTTCACTTCTGTTAATAAACCTAAATCTTTGTAGGTGCGACCTTTTGGATCATTAGGAATCTTATCCTCTGGTTTTGGAGGATTTTGATCACCATCGTTAGGCTTCGTTGGATCTACTGGAATAATGTAGTCATATTGGTATACAACTGTCGTAGTTCCTTCTTTCACCTTACCTGTCTCTTCTAATACATTATTGTATTTATCAGAAACTGCGTAAATACCACTGTATTTATATTTCTTACCATTAGCTTCGATAACGTCTTTACGGTTCGCTACAGTGCTGTATTCTTCATTTGTTGGTGTATATGTTGTTTCTTCACGATCAGCGTAGACTTTTGTTGTAGCTTTTTCTACTACTACATTATCTTTAACCGTAACTGCAGTGTCAATTTCATTTCCTTGAGCATCTACATACTTAACAACTACAGATCCTTTTTTGTTTTTCGCTGCATCATGTTCGATAATTTCAGGATTTTCACGGTATTTAACAATTTCGCTACTGTCTTCAGATTCGTGCGTTACTGCTAATTCAGCTACTTTTTCTTTATCAACTGCATATTTATCGATTTTTGGTGACACTACTTCTGCAAGTTTTTGTTCTGGAGTCCACTCGCTTGTATATACTACCTCACCAGTTCTACTGTTGATTTCTGCAGTTCTTGTGAAGCGTGCATTTTGATTAACAGGTGCACTAGCTTCTTGGCCTGCTTTTGGTCCATTTGCGTAAACATAAGTGATATCACGTTTGACTTCTTTTAAGAGACCTAAGTCTTTGTATGAACGGTTTTGTGGGTCATTAGGAATCTTATCCTCTGGTTTTGGAGGATTATTATCACCTTCATTAGGCTTAGTTGGATCTACTGGAATAACATAATCGTATTGGTATACAACTGTTGTAACTCCTTCTTTCACCTTACCTGTTTCTTCTAATACGTTGTTGTACTTATCAGAAACTTCATACACTCCACGGAAAACATATTTTTTACCATCTTTAGTGATTGTATCAACTTTTTTCTCAGCGGCATTGTAGTTTACATCATGTTCTGTTACTTCATCACGTGTTGATAGGACAACATCACCTGATTTAGTAGCGTATGTTTTCGTTGTTTTGACAACTGCATCTGTCACTACATTTTCTGCGTCTTTGATTTCATTACCATCAGCATCTACATACTTAACAACTACTGATCCTTTAGTTTCTTTTAATGTCGGTGTTGCATCCTCTTTTTTATCTAACACATAGCTGTAGATAACGTGTTTTTCACCTTCAGTTACATCTCCTGTTACTGGAGCTGAGTCAGATGTTTGCCCTACATATTTATAAACTAATCCTGTAGCTTCATCTTTTAGCGTTGGGTATTGTTTATCTGTAGTGTCATATTTTTCAGTAACTGTGCGTTTTTCTTTACGTTCAGATACTTTTACACCTTTTGAGTAAGTTACGTACGTATCTTCATACTCAAGAGGAACATTGTTTTTCACTACTTCTGTTTCTTTTAAGGTTTTTAACGTTCCATCTTCGTTGATCACAACGTGTTTCACATCAACAGAACCTGTTTTTGTAACTTCTGATTTAGACGGAGTTTTCTCTTCTTCACTTACTAGACGGTATTCGTAAACAACTTCTGTTGTTCCTTCTACTACTTTACCACTAGCTGCTGGAGAACCTTGTTTTAGACCTACATACTCGTATGTGAATCCTGTATCAGCATCTACTAATGTTGAATATTGTTTTGGAGTTGTGTCATAGTTTTGTTCTACAGTTGCGATATCAGTGCGTTCATCAACTTTTGTTTCACCTGAATATAGGCTTACAACAGTTTTCGTTTCTAATGTAACATTGTCTTTATCAGTTTCTGATTTTAATTGTTTCCCATCAGTAGTAACGTACTTAATAACGACACTACCTTGTTTAGTAGCTGTTGCAGTTCCCGCTTCTTCTTTTGTAATCTTCAAGTTATAGTAGTGAGTTACGACTGGTTTTTCTTCACCCATTACTTTGTAAGCACGGATCGGTGTGATAATTTCTTTTTTAGTGAATGTCGCTGATTCAGTTGTTCTTGTACGAGTTCTTTCCCCTGTATCACCAGTAACAATATATTTATCGCCAACCGTCGTTGTTGGAATATATTTTTCATCAGTTTCTTTAGTATCACCTGTGACTGTTACTGTTCCATCAGCAGCAATTTCAACCTTCCCTTTGTTAACTAAAGTTGTTACTTCTTCTACCTTATCTGGTTCATCTATCGTTAAATCAATGAAGAAATCGGGCTTCCCACTATACGCATCGTATTCTTTAATATTCTTAGTTTTTACTACATCAATATAAGCATGTGGTGTGTAATCATCGGGAGAATATGTATATACTGTAGTCGTGTGGATTTCTCTATATTTACCATTGTTCAATTCTGTAGTATCTGTAGGCTCATTTGCAGTAACCGATACTTCTCCAATAATTTTTGGAAAACCTGCTAAAATATCTTTGAATTTATCAATGGAAGCAGATGAGATATATCCAGTATTAAGGTCTATAGGAGCATGCATTACGAATTCCCCAGCATATTTTCCAGTTTTTATTAATCCTAGTTCCAATTTTCCAGACTGGATATCATCTTCTAGAGTTTTTAGATATGTATCTAAACGTGTTTTAGCCGCCTGAACCTTCTCTCTTTCAGTTGCATCTGTCGCTTTTCCTTCTAAGAACTCTAAAGCTTTATAATTAGCAACCGTATAATTTTTTAAAATATCTTTTAATGATGATTGAGATTTATTTAGTCTATAATCATAACTATATTCATCACCTGTTGCTAAATTTTGTACTTCAGACCCAGAATAACCAGTTCCAAAACCTAATAATGCGTAAGTAGGATCTTCGCTAGGTGTTTTTTCTACATCATCAGCAGTCCCATAAATTCCATCTGCGCCAGGTGTATAATAATGGTTGACTTTAGGTCCATCAAAAGTATAGTCGTCTACAATATAAGTTGAGAAATAGCCTCTGTCTTTCTTTGTTACTTCTATTTTTCCTTCTACTGAGAAAGTAATATTTCCTTTTTTGATTTTTTTAATAGATTTACCTTGACCTACTGCATACGTATCTTTATCAAGGACAAGAACTGTATCACCTTTTTGAAGAGTTACATTAGCCTTAGTAAACTCTTTAGCATCAGCTTGACCATCATTCCATTTTGTAACAGCATCTTCATCGCTAGTTACTCCATTATCTGCTACAACATACTTACCGTATTGTCCATCAGCTGTTTCTTCAACTAAGTAAACTTTGCCTTTTGTTTTTGTATAGTCAATCTCACCTAGTTTGTTATGCATTCCTTCGGGAGAGACTGCTGCTTCAATATCGTTGAAATGCGTTTTATCATAAGTAAGCTTATCAGCACCTTCTACTTCAGATTTTCCAGCATACTCATAAACCTTACCATTTGCTTCTACTGTGTCTTTCTTACCAGTATCTTTTGAGACAAGAGTTCCTGGTTGAGTTACAGTTGATTCACGGTAGTCTTTACCGTCTGTATCGTAAGCAAGACCTTTTTTATCATAAGGAGTTTTTACAGTACCTGTTCCCGCTTCTACTGTTTCTGATTTTAGTAATGATTTATCAGAATCCAACTTGTAATTGACAGTCGCTTCTGATTTAACATTTAACGTATCAGTCCCATCAGCATCGCCTGTATTGCTATTGGCTTTTGTCGGTTCGGCAGTTCCTTTTTCTAGTACTGCATCAACTTTTACAGTTTTAGATGCATCTTTATCATCTGTAAAAGTTGTGGCTGATGTTGAAGCTACTTTCGATGTATCGGTCACCATTGTAGCAGTATCTGTACCATTAGAAGTAACATTAGCAGCTACTGGGCTTGCACCAACAGCTAAAGCCACACCTGTTGCCAAAATCGTTGCACCGATTAACTTGGAATCTGTTCGACCATCTTTATACTTACGAAGAGAAAATTTCTCCTGTCTATCAGTATGAAACATAAAACATCGCCTTCCTAAAATTTCATTGTTTTTTATATTTTGAATCTATAAAATGTGCGCTAAGAACTATAAAACTAAGAAAGTTTTACGCTTTCAATTATATCATATTTCTAAGGATAATACATACTTATACATATCCAGAATTTCCTTTTTTTGATAGGCCTTAGAGAATGTTGCTGACGAGTAACGACCTTCTTTTTGATAAGCATTGAGCCACAAGATTAACTCCCCAATGTCACCAAATGTTGTGACACCTTTGGACTGACTCTTATAGTACCTATGAGCTAAATCTGTATCAGACAAAAGACAGACCAAACCCTTGGCAGATGCTTCTACAGCCGCATTAGCAAAGCATTCACTCATAGAACAAGAAAGATAGCCTTGGTGCTTCTCATAAGGAACTTCTTCTAGAAAACCTGCATAATGGACATTTGACGGCAAGTCTTTCTGGCTATAACCATCTGGCAAATTGCCATAAATCGTCAACTGACTATCTGGCACTTGTCGAAAAGCCTCAATCGCCCAGGCACACCGTTTGATCATCGTCATATTGCCAACGATACACCAATCGGTGACTCTTGCATATTCTTTTTCCAAAACTCCATCCACAAACATTGGAGGCAAAAAACAAACCTTTTCTTTCCCTATTAGTTGCTCCAAAACTGGACTTGCAACGATATTTTGGCACCACCCTTGCAAGACAAACTTCATCATGGGATCTAGGATATTGTAGTGAGTATAAGCAAATAACTTTCTTCCGGTATTTTGGAAAAATTTCCTCAATTGAAGAGGATATTCATTGACCATATCAATTATGAAGCGATCTTCCACTGTAGAATTGTTGGCTAGATAGAGGCTAATTAACTGCCATTGAGTGTAGGTTTCTCCACTTCTTAGGTTTTGGTAAGAATGGTAATTTTCACTCACATCCCCCTTTAACAACTCTCCCTTACTATCATAGAGAGTAAAGAGATGTTCTTGATATTGAAAACGATACAGTAATTGAGAGGTATAACATTCTACATCTCCATTTTGATAATGAACGAGTCCTACATATCCCTCTTTTGTGTACTCGACTTCACTGACATTAACTAGTCCCTGAATAAATGCTTTCTCTACACTCGGCTTTTGTCTAGCCAAATCTGATTGATCAAAAATAACATGATAGAAGTTTTCAAAACCAAGTTTTTCCAATGTTTCTACAAAATTCGGTACAAAATTATCCAGATTTGTTAAAACAATTTCTTGCTCTACTTGCAGACTTTTAAAAATTTCTTGACGTGCCAATTGGCTTCTTTCAAAGCCATAAGTGCTTATAGGAACGCCTTCCTTTATTGTAAATACTTTCACCATAGTTTAGTCCAATACATCTTCCAATCTTAATCCACGACTTCTTGCTAGTCTTGCACGGAAAGCCATCCCTCGTTTATGACGTTCTGATAAGCGATAGTAGGTCGTTGTGACATTTAAAACCAGGGCATTATCCTTGGTAACCATACGAGACCACAAATGCCAATCTTCAAACCCATCACACTTAGCATCATAGCCTCCTGCTTCATCATAGGCAGAGCGTTTAAAAATGACGGTTGAATGGTTAAAGACATTTTGATAAGCAAGCTCTAACCACAATTTTTCTCCTGATAAATGATGAGATTGATTCCGTTTAATTTTATCTGTTATAGCATCTTCTTCTGCGACAACTCTAGCCCCGATAAGGTCGAGTTGAGGATTTTTCTCTAACTCCTGCAAGAGAAGATCTAAGTGCCAAGGCATCCATACATCATCTGCATCTTGTCTGGCTACATAAGCCGTTTGAGACAAACTAACTCCACGATTTAACGTTTCTGAAATCCCTTTATGACCTTCCCTGATATACTGTATTCGCTCGTCTACTAGATATGGCTTACATACTTCCTCTGTATTATCTGTCGAACCATCATCCACAATTAACAGTCGAAAGGCTTGATGGGTTTGATTTAAAACAGAATCAATCGTTTGACTAATGGTTTCAGCTCCATTATAGACAGGCATGACAATATCAACAGGTGTGTCCGATTGAGATACATTTTGATAGGGCACACCTCGGTTTGCAAAAACATTTGATTCATGAGTTGTTAAAAAAGTCCGATACCCCTGAACCGATACACCCTCTATATCTTTGACCAATAAAAGCGAAGTTGAGTAAAAACCATGTACCTCAACGAACTCATACTCCTCTAGCAAAAGATAAATTTCTTCTTCAAAGCAAAATCTAGTTTCTTTCAATTTATCTTGATAGGGATTCAAAGGCACTCTTGGATGGGGATAGTAATAATCAATCTTCTGTTCATCTAAAATTTTAGCAGTCAATTTTTGAGTAAGTTCCAAATCTTCCTGATAAAGGAGAGAGCCTAGAAATTGCCCCAGAAAAACACTTATTTTCTTGCCATTTTTAGCCCTATGAAAATGACTTGGTTCAAGATGAAGCTTTAGAAAAACCTGCTTCTCTTTTGGGAAGAGGATACAGTCCTCAAATACCGTATAATGTCTATTTGACAAAGACATAACCTCTCTCAAGGTAAAGTTTGTATAAGGAATGCCCCTCTCAAGATTTTGTGTATAGAGATTGAGAGGTACAACGGAAGTACTACCATCATCAAAAGTATACAAATTCATTGTACTTGGATTAAAGACGCTAAGAGCTACAGGATTGTCTAAGCTTGCTAGATAGAGATTACTGATGGCCCTGTCTTTTAAGGCTTCCTGAATATCATTGAAGACTGTCTTTCCTTCTAAAACAAGGACTTCCTTACAAAATTCTGCCATCCGTTCAGCATAAAAAGTCTGTCTCGTATCATTTGACATCTTTAGATAAATCCCGATAAAGTCTTCTGAAACAGTCTGTACAACTTCTTTAGCAACTAAAACCTGGAAGGGAGATGAACAAAAAATTATATTCTCCAAATTTAACTCCTCATAACATTCTTACAAACTCTTACTTAGCATCTTGCTTTTGTGCAATCATCTCTTGCCACCAATCTTCATGGTCTTGATACCAATGGATAACTTCTTTTAAGCCTTTATCAAAATCCACGTAGAGAGGTGTAAAACCTAATTCAGTATATAACTTACTTGCGTCAATTCCATAACGAAGGTCGTGCCCTGGTCTATCTGCTATATACTTGAAATCTTCCTGATATTTTCCTAACTGCAACAAGATTTTCTGTAAAACTTCAACATTCGTTCGCTCATTATTTACACCAATCAAGTAGGTCTCACCAATAACGCCCTTATCAATAATGGTGTCAATAGCTCGACAATGATCTTTGACATGAATCCAATCACGAATATTCAGTCCTGCTCCATATAGAACTGCCTGCTGTCCAGTTAAAAGATTGGTGATTTGCCTTGGGATAAATTTCTCAGGATTTTGATAGGGTCCATAGTTGTTTGAACAGTTGGAAATCGTAGCCCTAACCCCAAAAGAACGAACCCATGCTTTCACTAATAGATCAGCAGAAGCCTTTGTAGCAGCATAGGGAGAACTTGGATTGTACTGCGTTTTTTCAGTAAATTTATCCTTACTTTCTAATGGGAAATCCCCATAAACCTCATCTGTTGAAATATGGTGGAAACGGATATCATACTTCCTAGCTAACTCTAAAAGATTGTGCGTCCCGACAATATTACTTTTCACAAAAACAGACGTATCGTGCAAAGACTTGTCATTAAAAGATTCTGCTGCAAAATGAACAATCAAATCAACTCCTTCATCGATATAGTTGCTTAATGCCAACTCATTTGCGATATCCAGTTTATAAAACGATACCCTATCATCCAATAAATCTTCGATTGTTTTCATCGAAGAGGCGTAAGTCAAATTATCCAAAATCGTAATCTGAATATCCTTATAAGTCTCTTTTAGGTATCGAACAAAATTTGAACCAATGAAACCAGCTCCACCAGTCACAACGATATTTTTATAGTTCATCTATTTTCCCTTTTATATTTTTCACTCAAAGCCAGTACGGTCAACACTTACAACTTCCCATTCTCTTGTATCCGCAATTTGTTTTCCATTTTGTTCAAGTAAAGTATTAAAATCAGGAACAAACACTTTTACAAAAGGCTTTGTAAGTCTTAAAATATAGCCTACCCAATAACAATAAGTCGAATTGGGACAAATGAAGTACTTGTTACAGCTATACAGTTGTAAAAAGTTATCTTGAATATCCTGCTCCTCAACTATAATCGGGTTTTCAAAATGGTACTGAGAGTTTAGAAAAGGTACCAATTCTTCATGACACCAGGCAACATCATCTGAAGTAATACGTATAGTTAAATGTTGAAAATTATCCCCTTCAATTGCTGCTATCTTCTCTAAACAAGAACCGATATACAATTGAGCGTTATAACCGTAATTTTTTCTATTTCGTTCATTGAGAAAATCCGTTCTTCTAATGGCAATGGTCACATTTTTCTCTTCAAATAGAGCGGAAGCTGCTACCACTGGTTCAATCAAATACTCTCTACAAAAAGAGTCCAATTCTTCTGAAGAATAGTCAACACCTGCCTCTTGAAAATAACCAAAATCTTCTAATTCGGTACCATTTGCTTTTGAAAATAAGACAGCGGTTTTTGGAAAAAAGGTTTGGGCAAACTGAAAATATCCTGTTCGTAAGACATAACTTTCCTCATAGCCCATCATCCGATCTCTATGCGCTTGTAGTAGAAGATAGAGCAAATTTCCTAGTTGAAAACCTCTATTATTTTCGTAAATTTTCAAGATTAGAATCTCCTTTTTGCTTTGTAAAGTATTGTCCCAAAGTAGAAGCGTCAGGATTTTTTAATAAATTCTTTATTTGTCTACCTGTAAAAATTTCAGAATTATCGATACCCAATTTCACTCCATCAATCCTATTTAAATTCGATACTAGATGACGAGCCAAATCATTTATTGCTGTTACTTGATAGCACATCTCATCAGGATAAATATCAGAAATCGGCTCTAAATCCCTCAACAGTTCATCTGGAAGAGGCTCTAGTAAAACCCACAACTGATCATTTACTTTTTGATAATATTTTTCTAACTCAGGCTTGTCCAAAACAATATCATTTGAAATATAAGTCCATTGTCTAGAAAGCAAATCATGAATAAAGCCCTTTTTCAGTGTCTTTCCATATAAGGTGTCCATAATATAAATAGTGTTCTTATTTTGATGAGCCTCAATCACACTATTATAAATCTTTTGATGAATCGCACTATATCTGATACCACTATCAAATACAGACTTCGTAGATACTAAAATCATATGACCTGTCTGAATCTTTTTTAGGACATTTACTAATTTCTCTATTTCCGCATCATCGTTTTTCAAACTTAAATTGGTTAATAATTTTTCTGATGACGGAGCAGTACAAATGACCACATCATAAAAATCTTTCAAAGCTTCTTCAATATCATTTCTATTGAAACAACTTAAATCAATATCAGATTGCTTCCTTAATGTATCAAATAAAACTTTCCCAACTGCACCTGCCGAGCCAATTAAGGCCACTTTCTTCTTACTTGATTCAATGATGTCAAGAACTTCTTTGAAAGATTTAGCAGCTTGATCTTTTTCAGAAATGATTGGTTTTGAAAGAGAATCCCACGACAAATGAGCATCTTTGTCTAGTGGTGTAATACCTAAATAATTTTTATGTGGATCATAATAATCAGCGACCAGATAATTCAATATCCCATTGTTAACTAGCGACTGTGCTCCATTAGCTACTCCGCCAGGGACAAACACAGCCCTACCAGGTTGGACATCTATCACATCTACAGATTTGTAAGTTGGAGAATCTATTCGTAGGTCGATAAAAATCATTTTGAAAGTCCCATAGGCTACTGTCATCAATTTTTCATAGCCCTGACAATGCATCCCTCTAATAACTCCCTGCTTTGAGACAGACACATTATTTTGCAGTTTATGGTGAAAGAATGATTCTGGCACTCCATTTTCAACCAAATCTTTCTTCCGCCAGTTCTCTAAAAAATAGCCACGCTCATCATGATGAAGAGGACTTTCAAACACCAACAAACCTTGAATCTGTACTGAAATAGTTCTATCTATATCCATCTTTTCCCCTCTATATTGTAATGCATCCACACTAAAGCTATTTTCATTATGTTTCTTAAATTATACCACTATATGAGTTCTCTAGCCAGATGAAGTTCATTCTTTTTAAACATCAATATCTATAAATACACATTTTTATTAGTAAAAAGAAAAACCCTAAAAATCAGACTAATTGTCTAACTTTTAGAGTTAAATCGTTTATTATTTTATAATTCGTCTATTGAAATTCCTTGACATCTCCATCATAAGTCGCCCAGTCTTGACTGAAAAAGCGCTCATTCAGATGGTAAGTCGGAGCTGGGGTGGGATTGGATAGGAAGGGATCAACGGCCTTATCAAATGCCAACCAACCTAACCAACCAAGGTGAATGGTATCCTTCATAAAGAAAGCTTCCCCACCGTCCTTAGAAAAATCCGCTATATTGGTAAACCCTTGACTTTCTAACTGGTAACGAATCTTCTGCACCGTTTGTTGGTACATATCTTCTCGTAAACCAGCATAGTCCATCCATTTTTTATTAACAGGTGGAATGATAAAAATCGGGTTTACCTTGGATTTAGAAAACTGTGTCAACACTAACTGCAAGTCATTATATTCTGGCGACTTGAGATAGGTAAAGTTTTTCTGAGAATCCTTTAATTTCTTCAAATCCTTCTTAATCTGCGTATTATAGAAATAATTCTCCATTCCCAGATCATTATTAGAAGTATTCTTTTCTGCATCTGCTTTAACAACATCTTCTATAGCTTGATAAGAAAACTGGTCTGGCAAGGTCTTTAAATACTTAACTACATGCTTATCATAATTGACATAGCCTCTAACTGAAAACTGACCAAAAAAGGAAGCTTGGCGTTCATTAAACCGAGCTAATAATTCAATCATTTCATTGTCTGCAGACGACAATTCTTCTTTACTTGCCAACTTCTGAACCATGTCCTTCATAGCTACATTTGGGAACTGCTGTAGTAAGCGAGTCGCTGCATATTGACTAGCCTGATCCCCAGATTGATGTTCCAGAAAACTGGTCAACTGGTCTCCATTAAAATACTGCTGAAATGCTGCTGGCTCATAGCCATTTTTACTGAACCACTGAGGTGAGATAACATATACAACTTGTTTATTCTCCAGTTGTGGCAACATCTGTTGCATCCCAAAATACTGATTGAGCGAGGCAGCTCCCCTCTGTCCTAAAAGATAAGGACGGTAGGAGCGATTGTATTTCTCAGCCAATACCGCAGGATGGGCACCGTCAAAACGAAGCCATTCACTGGAGCCAAAGAAGGGAACAAAACGCATATTTGGATCAGATAGTGCTCTGACCTTTTGACTTCGCTCCTTAAAACTATCGATAGTAGTAGCCACCGCCGAACGCTTTTCAGCCCCCAGATCATGGCTCATCTCAGCAGGATAGAAAAAGATAAGCAGAAAAACCAACAAACCAGCTATCAAGACCGGTCCGAAGATCATCCATAAGCGTTTAAGCATTTTGTAGCTCCACAATACCAGCTATGATTTTATTGGCTGTATTCCAGTCGTCGCGACCAAACTCTGTTACAGGGACACGAATGTCAAAACGGTTTTCAATCTCCACAATCAATTCAACCGTTCCCATACTATCTAAAACACCTGCATCAAAAAGATCTTCATCCATCATGTCAGAAACATCTTCCATAAACAACTCATCAATAATTTCGATAACTTCTGATTTGATATCCATATTTTATTTCCTTTATTTTTTAAACCATAGATCATTCAAAAATCCAGAAAAGATCAAGAATGACAGCATGACGACATGGAAGGTGACAACCATGCCAAGCAACTGAATCCAGCGATTCTCAGGTAGAGCAGGCTTCCCTGCTTTTTTCCGTTCCTTATTGAGCGTTTTTTTCTTGCGAATCCAAGCGTCATTGATAACCAGTCCAATCCCATGAAAGAGTCCATAGGCGATATAGTACCAGGTCACACCGTGCCAAAATCCCATAATCAGCATATTTACAATGTAGGCCACACTTGAGGTTACATTGCGATTTTTAAAGACCTTCTTTCTGGTCAACACCATGACCATTCTCATAAAGACAAAGTCACGGAACCAGAAAGAGAGACTCATGTGCCAACGATTCCAAAATTCCTTTAAATCTCTTGATAAAAAGGGCTTGTTAAAGTTGATAGGGCTACGAATTCCCATCAAATTTGAAATGGCTAAAGCAAACATAGAGTAACCTGCAAAGTCAAAGAAGAGCTCCAGACCAAAGGTATACATGACTACCAAGGCATAGAGATTAAAGAAACCACCTGACTGCAAGGCTAGATTCTTCAGAGGAGGGAGTAAGGTCTCTCCTAAAACATGAGCTAGGATAAACTTGTACAAAAATCCCCACATGATATAGCGAACAGATTCATCCAGCATATCCATCAACTCATCTCGCTCAGGAATGGTCTGATAATTTTCATTAAATCGCTTAAAGCGATCGATTGGGCCACTTGAAAAGGTCGGCATGAAGAGAAGGAAACGGAGGAATTCCCAGAGGGTAAAATCCTTAATCACTCCATCTCTCAGCTCGATGATAATCCCAACCGAACGAAAGGTCAGGTAAGAAATTCCCAAAAACCCAAGCAAAGACTGCGTTCCATTGATAGCCGGCTGCACCTTGACAAAGATAATTGGAAGCAGGGACAGAAAACTAACCAGGTAGAAGACCCACTTGCCATCCTTACTTTTTCGATAGTGCTTATAGAAAAGCAAGAGCAATATTTCCCAACAAAGGTAAATACCCAAGGCAGCCAATTGATTAGTCTTCCCACCTACCAACATGGTGACGATAAAGAAGAGACTAACCAGCACTTCATACCAGGCAAAGCGTTTCTTGAAAAAGAGGCCGATAAAGATGGGCAAGGTTGCAGCAATCACATAGACAAAATACTGAGGATTCCCATATGGCTCTAAATGAGGAAGCTGTTGAAAGAACTCCATCATCTCTTATTCACCTCGTTAATCAATCCTTTGATGTCAATTTTTCCATTTGGAGTCAGTGGCAAACTGTCTCGATAAAGGAATTTAGACGGCATCATGTAGGACATCATGATGTCTGTCAGGTCTTCCTTGATAGCCTTGGTAATATCGATATCTCGCTCAAACTGCTCACGAACACCGTCTTTCAAGATGACATAAGCCAATAGATTTTGCACCTTGTGGTCTTTATTATAACGTGGCACAGCTACAGCAGACTCGATAAAGCGAGACTTATTGAGGTTTTGAGAGACATCTTCTAACTCAATGCGGTAACCGTTGAACTTAATCTGGAAGTCCATGCGTCCGCCGTAGAGAAGCAAGCCTTCATCTGTCATAGTTCCCACATCTCCTGTATGGTAGGCTGGTAGACCTTCAAACTCAAAGAAGGCTTCTGCCGTTTTTTCAGGATTGTTCATATAACCTTTTGAAACGGCTGGTCCCGAAACAATGATTTCTCCCTGTTCGCCATTTGGCAATTTATTGCCGTCCTCGTCAATGATAAAGGTTGGAGAATCAGCCTTGGTATAGCCGATTGGTAGGCGTTTGAGAGTCGCCAACATCTCGTCTGTCACAGCAACAGCTGACAAGGCTACTGTCGCTTCTGTTGGGCCGTAGGCATTGATAATACGGGCATTTGGGAAACGTTCGCGTAGTTTTTGAGCCGTTTTGACCGTCAATTCTTCTCCATCAAAGTAGAAATGCGTGATGTCAGGCATTTTCTCGCTATTAAAGTCTTCTGATAACATGGCCATATCCGCAAAAGAAGGGGTTGATGTCCAGATAGCGATTGGCAATGAAAAGATGGTCGCAAAGAGTTGCTTAAAGTCCTGAGTAATGGCTGAAGGAAGGGCAAAAAGTGTACCACCCAGTGCCAAGGTCGGTGCCCAATACATGACAGACAAGTCAAAAGAATAAGGGGGCTGAGCCAGCATTTGCGGACGACTTGGCGTCGCAAATTCCTTGTCCGTAATCATCCAGTTGGTAAAGCTGAGGAGATTATCATGTGAAATCTGTACTCCCTTTGGCTTACCAGTCGTACCAGAAGTAAAGATAATGTAGTAGTTATCATCTCCCTTGACTGGATGCGTGATCTCATATCTAGACCCTTGAGCAAAGGCTTCTTGAACCTGAGCTAGAGTCATCATCGGCGTAGAAACCTGCTCCAATGGGAAGTCTGAAACGGCAATAATCAAACTTGGCTCCGCTACTTCTAAAATAGCTGAAACTCGCTCCAAAGCCGAATGGCTATCAATTGGAATGTAGGCATGACCTGACTTAGTCAGCGCTACAAAAGTTGCCAACATTTCATATTCTTGGCCACCAAAAACAACCACAGGAGACTTCTCTGGCAAATCCAGTTGATCAATGGCTGCAGCCAAACTATCCGAATCAGCCTTTAAATCTCCATAAGTGTGTTCCTGCCCCAAAACATTGTAAACAGGATAGCTAGGCTGTGTCTGAGCAAAATGCTCAATGGTTTCAATCATATCTACTATTGGTTTATTTGACACAATAGGAATTCTCCTTCAAGTTAAAATTCATTATAGATAAAGCTTCCTTGACCCTGACCAAGATAGCTAAAGAAGTAAAGCAGCCCCAGAAAGATAAGAAAATACAAGGCTGTCCGACCAAGAAAGAGGTACAATTCTTTTCTCTGTTTCATCAAGAAAAACCATTCATTTCTGTAATTTTTGCTAAATAAGATAGACTCTTACTATAGTATTTTTCTACCATTGTACCACTTTATAGGCTAGTTTTTCAATTGTTTACCGTACATTTTCACTAGATTTCAGCTTATTTTAAGGGTTATGCGCTTTTTCTATGTATATTTCAAGTAGAGTGATACTGTTTCAAAACTCCATTTCATGAGAAAATGAAGGAAATCTTCCCATAATAAAACGCACGATATCAAGTTTTTTCAACACCTGATACTATGCGATTTTCTGATTTTTAAAGACTTTTTAACTAGTCTCTCATTTAAAATAATCTCGTCTGATATAAATTAAAATAGCTTCTATCACCAGACAAATGGCCGATATCCAAAAACTGATACTAATACCAAAACTCTCAGTAATATAGCTCATTAGCAAAACAAATACTGAAAATGCTAGTGTCGAAATCACTTCAAGAACGGAATAGACATTAACCAAGTTATTTTCCTCTACTGTTTCCTGAAGAAATACACTTTCAGGAACTTCTTTTAGTTGCGATAACATACCAACTAAAGCTGAAAATACTAAAAACATCTGTGCATTTGGAAAAAATAGAATAGTCAGTGTCACTATTGCCATGGCTACAAGAGGAAAAAGAATACTTTCCCATTTAGCAGCAAGAAACTTTTCAGATAGCCGAAAAGCAATTAAGCCACTAATTATAATCCCGATAGAATATGCTGTATTAGAATATCCCCAGTAACTTTCCGTTTCATTTAATAACTCAGTTACAAAGACAAGTATGATAGACGAAACCCAAATCGTATTTGAGAAAATTTCAAATAAATTTGCTGATACAAAAAGTCTTAATCTAGGATCTCTAGCAACTAACTTCCAACCTTTGAGCAAAATTTCAAGATTGGTCTCTGACTCTAGTACCTCCACTTCAGCGTTAGGCAGAAATAACATCAGAAAGCTAGAAATGATATACAAGATTAAAATGATAAACGTGGTAGGCAACAGACCAATTGTTGCAAACAAGAGTCCACCCAACCCCCACCCTACCAATTGAACAGCTTCACCAGTCATTGACAAGGCTGAGTTAGCCTTGCCCAAATCGGTCGCATAGCGCGGCACAATAGCATAAGAAACAGGTGCGGCAAAACCATCCAATATTGAAATTGCCACAACAAATAGATAGGTTAGCAAAGGCGCTACAGATTGCATTACGGTAAACATTCCTACCAGTATCGCCAATAATATAGTCTTTCCAAATTGGGATAAAGATAAAACCCTATTTAGCGCTAACCTTTTAGTAACCAAAGGAACTAAAAGACTCGCAACAAAAGAGGATATCCCTATTAAAATGGGAACTAGTGATGTGGCAATTACTGATTTTGAAATAATGTATATGTTAGCAATGATTGTTACTCTAAAGAAAATATCTGCTAAATTTGCAAACAATTGAGAGACTAACAATTTGATAAATGAATTAGACATATAGCTCTCCTATCTTAGTTGCCAACTTTGGAATTAAAATTTGATTTTTAATATTTTAGCATAAAATAGCAGAAAACAAAAGTGAGGTTTTTTACATGAGAAAGCAAAAGCTAGTGCCTTTATTCTTCCTATTTTTTGAAGGAATTATTATCGTTGGAGGCTAGCTCTAAGAAGTTATACTCAATGAAAAAAGCCTGAGATACTCATCTCAAGCTCTATTTTCTAAATTAGAAAAGTGAGAATACGAGAACGGCCAAGGCTGCTCCGATAACAGGTCCCACAACAGGAATCCAGGCATAAGACCAGTCTCCGTCTCCCTTGTTTGAAATTGGCAAAATGCTATGCATGATACGAGGTCCAAGGTCACGCGCAGGGTTCAAGGCATAACCTGTTGTCCCACCTAGTGATAGACCGATACCGACAATCAAAGTCCCCACTGCAAAGGTTCCGATTCCTGCTTGAAGGTCATAAAGTCCCAAAGCAAAGATTGTCAATACCAATACAAAGGTGCCAAGGATTTCGCTGATCAAGTTTGATACAGTATCTTTGATGGCTGGTCCAGTACTGAAGGTTGCCAGGATATTTCCTGCATTTTCTTCTGCCTCATAGTGAGGTTTGAATTGCAACCAAACCAAAATCTGACCGAGCATAGCCCCTGCGAACTGGGCTAGGATATAAGGGAATACTGATGCCCAAGGCAAGTCACCTTTTAAAGCCACACCAATTGTCACAGCTGGATTCAAATGAGCTGGACTGAGTTTTCCAGATACAAAGACTGCAACTGCAACTGCAATCCCCCAACCCATCGTAATCACAATCCAACCTGAGCTGTTGCTCTTGGTTTTTGGAAGAACAACACCAGCAACAACACCATTTCCTAGAAGAATTAGGATTAAAGTCCCTAGAAATTCTCCAAATAATTCATTCATCATCTTTCTGTCTCCATTAAAAAGAAGGGGCGGGCGACAAGGAAGCCTGCCCTCCACCTCTTTGATTTTTTCTTAATTTTTTAATTCTGCTAAATCATTGTTAGCGAGAGCCGCTTCGACATCCGCACGGTAAGTTGCTTTCTCATCTTCTGTCCAGTCATAGAATCGTCCCATTTCATCCAAAACTGGCTCAACGATGCTATCCAAACTATCACGCATAAAGAGCATGTGATTGGTACGACGAAGAAGGAAGTCAACTGGGCTAAGAGCCAACTCATTGCGCATTGCATAGTGAAGTGACAAAGTGTCTGCCAAACTGAGTCCTGGCGCTTGTTCCAAACTATGAGCAAGAGCAAAGACTTTCGGTGCATTTGAACCGTAGAGATTTGCGAGATAGTGAGCTTCCTTGCTATCCAAGCCACGTGACACTCCAAGTTGCGCAAAGGCTTCGATTTCTGAGTCCACATTTGCTGGGTTCAATTCCCCACCTGAAACAGGGTAAGTCTTAGAATTGATGAGTTTAAAGCTACGGTCAAATTCTGCTTTGAGGATGTCAACCACGCGCTCCATAGCTCCTTCAGCCATCTTACGGTAGTCTGTGATTTTACCACCAGCAAGGGTCAAGAGGCCATTGTCATCTCGGTCCAAGCTCGAACCACGTGAAACTGCAGATGGGTCCAAATGTTTCTCAGAGGTACTGCTTTCAAGCTTGCTGACAGCAGACTCAACATCTTCACGCGTTTTTTCTTTAGAGAGATAAGATTCAACAGTCGCAATCAAGTTGTTAAAGCTTTCATCACTGATGGTTCCGTTATTTCCTCCATTGTAGTCAGAAGCGCTATTGCCTGCGATCAATGGACGAAGACCTGCCCAGCTACTTTCGATATCATCAATGGTAATGTTTGCTTCTGGGAAGCGGTTGTTGACAATGCCAAGTAGATAATCTACATCTTCCTGAGTCACTTTTGGATGTTCCAAATCCCCTGTGTAGTCTGTATCCGTTGTACCAAAGTAAGTCTTGTTTTCACGCGGGAGAACAAAGACCATACGACCATCTCCCAAACCAGTGTCAAAGTAAACTGGCTGTGAAACCTTGATCTTGCTTGAGTCCACTACCAAGTGAACTCCCTTAGTTGGACGCATTTGTGAGAATTGGGTTCCCTTATTAGACAAGTTACGTACTTTATCACTCCAAGGACCTGTTGTGTTAATCACCAGACGGGCCTTGATTTCAAAGACTTGGTCTGTCAAGAGATCACGAGCTACAACACCTGTAATCTTGCCACTTTCGTCAAAGAGGAAGCCTTCTGCCTTCACGTGGTTAGCAATGAGGGCACCGTCTTGGTTGGCACGTTTGATATTTTCAATCACGAGACGCGCATCGTTGTTACGGAAGTCAAGGTAAACCCCACCTCCTACCAAGCCTTCTTTCTTCAAGTTTGGCTGGCGTTCCAAGACTTCTTCCTTACTCAAAACCTTGTTAGCAGCTGGCGTGTTGTTAACTCCTGCCAAAAGGTCGTACAAGTCCATGGCTACTTTCAGACGGAAGAGGCTAAAGGTCGCTCCATCTTCGTCGTAAACTGGTAAGAGCATTGGGTCTGGTTTCGGAATGTGGGGAGCGATTTGTTGAACTACAGCACGTTCAGAAACCGTATCTGACACCACTTCCACGTCGAATTGTTTGAGGTAACGAAGACCACCGTGAACCAATTTTGTTGAACGGCTAGATGTTCCTTCTGCGAAGTCCTGCATTTCAATCAAACCAGTCTCAAGACCGCTAGCCGCTGCCTGCAAGGCTACACCAGCCCCTGTAATTCCTCCACCGATAATCAAGAGGTCCAAGGTACGTTCCTGCATTTTTTGAATTGATAATTCACGTGTTTTCTTTGAAAATTCCATATTTACACACTTTCTAACTAAGTCGCTTTATTCTTCCAGTATTAGTCGTCTACTTCCGCAAAGACTTGGGTTGCTTTCACAGCTTTCTTCCAGCCCTTGTAGAGTTGTTCCTTGCGAGATTCGTTCATAGATGGCTCGAAGAGCTCTCCTGTCTCGTTCAAGAGTTTCAACTCATCCAAGTCTTTCCAATAGCCCACTGACAAACCTGCTAAGAAGGCTGCCCCCAAAGCTGTTGTTTCCAAGTTTTTGGCGCGTGCGATATCGATTCCCAAAATATCAGCTTGGAACTGCATGAGGAAATTGTTCATAGCTGCACCACCGTCTACTTTTAAGACTTGAATAGCTGTCTGAGCATCCACTTGCATGGTGTCGATGATGTCACGTACTTGATAAGCAATAGATTGCAAAGTCGCCTTGATAAAGTCTTCTTTAGTTGTTCCACGAGTTAAGCCAAAGACAGAACCTCGAGCGTTTTGGTTCCAGTATGGAGCACCTAGACCTGTAAAGGCTGGAACGACATAAACTTCATCATTATTGTGAGAATCACGAGCGTATTTTTCAGATTCTGGTGAATTTTCAACCATGCGAAGACCGTCACGAAGCCATTGAATGGCACTTCCTGCGATGAAGATAGAACCTTCCAAGGCATAGTAAACCTTGCCATTGATTCCGTAACCAATCGTTGTCAAGAGGTTATTTTCAGACAACTGCATCTCTTCACCAGTATTCATGATGATGAAAGAACCTGTTCCATAAGTATTTTTAACCATACCAGGTTCAAAGGCCAACTGCCCAAAGAGGGCTGCTTGTTGGTCCCCAGCCATACCTGAGATTGGCACTTCTCCACCGTAGAAATGGAATGGCGCTGTCTTACCGTATATCTCAGAGTTAGAACGAACCTCAGGCAACATTGCTTTAGGAATGTTAAGGATTTCCAAAATCTCATCATCCCATTTGAGTTCTTTAATATTGTAGAGCATAGTACGAGCTGCATTTGAGTAGTCCGTCACGTGAGCCGCACCGTCAGTCAACTTCCAAACTAACCAAGTATCGATAGTACCAAAGAGCAATTCTCCTTTTTCTGCTCGCTCTTGAGCGCCTTCTACATGATCCAAAATCCAACGAACCTTGGTAGCAGAGAAGTAAGCATCAATGATCAAACCAGTCTTTTCATGGAATTTTTCCACATAACCTTGACTTTTTAGTTGTTCAGCCAAAGGTGCTGTCTGACGTGACTGCCAAACGATTGCGTTGTAGATAGGAAGCCCTGTTTTCTTATCCCAGACAACAGTTGTTTCACGTTGGTTGGTAATCCCGATTGCTTCGATTTGATTTGGCTTGACACCACTTTCGATGAAAGCACCCGCAATAACTGACTGGACTGAGTTCCAAATTTCATTGGCATTGTGCTCTACCCAACCTGCCTGAGGGAAAATCTGGGTAAACTCTTTTTGACTCGAGCTGACCTTTTCTCCTTTTTTGTTGAAAATAATGGCACGAGAGCTTGTAGTCCCCTGGTCAATGGCCATGATGTATTTTTCTTGTGACATGTGCTGTCCTCCTGATAATGATCTTGAGGATGTTTCCTCTTTACAGTAACTAGTATACAAAATAAAGCGCTTTCTTGTTCATCAACTTTTTTTAATTTTTTAAAAAATGTGAGTAGATTGTGTGAATTTCACAAAAAAGACCTGGAACAACCAAGCCTTTTAAGTGAATAATAACTGACGAATCGCTGCCAAATCTTCCAAATCCAAGTCGTTTTTTAAATAATAAACTGGAGTCTGTTCCTTCTTATGAATCGGGTTATTGGTAACCAGCAAATCATAATGTCGAGTTCGGTCATAGGCTTCAATGGTAATAAAACGATTGTATTCCAAATACCGTTTCAAAATGGCTGCCATCCTTGAAAAGACAAGAAAACCTGATGTCAAATCCAAACCAATCCGCATATGCTGGCCACCATTTTCAGCCATATATTCAATTAACTGGAGCCATTCCCAGAGAATTTTCTTATCCAAATCCGTCCCCTGCTGAAAGGCAGGCAAGGCATGAAAAATCTCCTCTGCCGTTCCCCTAAAATCATGTTCCATCAAAAAATAAGGATGACGATTCTCCAACTGGTACTTGTAGCGGTCCTGTAAAATATAGCCCTTATAGAGATAGACTTGAGCACAAAGCTGACTGAGTTCATAGGTAACGTGATCCTCTGTATAATCACCCAGCAACTCCTCCTTCTTCATTTCTTGAATCAACTGTGTCAGCAAATCGGCCAACTGCCCTCCAAAACCAAGGATATATTCCATAGTATGAAGAGGAAGAATGCGATGAGATAGGAGGAAAGAGAAGAAAATCATCATCTCCCCATCCTCAGTTCCTAGAGGAAGGTGTTGTCCAGCGCAAAAGGACGGAGCCTTTCGATGCAAACGAAGGTAGAAAATATTGTCAAAATACCCTCGCATTTTCTCTTCTATGACTTGAAACTGACAGGCATTGACCCGAAGACGCTGTTGACTGATATGAGTCCAGAGAACCAAGTCCAATTTCTGACCCGAAGACAAACTTGCACCGCAGATTTCTTCTAAAGTAGCAATCTCCTGTTTTCTCTCTGGTTTCTGCATGTGACCTTCCCATTCCTGACTCGACCAGACCTTGCGGAAAAGACAGAAATAGAAATAGCGAATCTGATGCTCTGGACCTCGCCAACGTCCATTTTGGATGGATAAGTCAAATTCTGACAAAATCTGATTCAAACTAGCTAAGTGGCGACCAAGCGTAGCCTCGCTAATCATCAATTCTTGAGCCAGCTGATGGGCTAAAAACTGTTGGTGGTAGAGAAGATAGACCAAAATCTGGTATTTAACAGCATTCTCCAAAAACAGGCTCCGAATATCTCTCCCCTTGGTAGCTGCACCGATCGACAGGCGCAGATTTTCATCTTCTAAATGAATAGTCAGCTCTATGCCACTATCCAAAGCCTTGTCATTGAGCAGGGTGACATATTTGGTTAGGGTTGCTTTTGAAAATCCTGTTTCCTCCATTACAGCCTTGACGGTCGTCTGAGACTCTTGTAATAGAAAGGAAAGGATTGAAAATTGGCCAGATTCAGCCTTTTCCATCAAATCTCCTAAATACATTTGTTACCCCTTTCATTTTCTACCTTAAGCATAGCATAAATCTTACAAATGCTGAAATAATCTGTTTCTCTTTTTATTTTCATGCTGATTTCCTAGTTCATTATCCTGAAAATCAGCAAACACACGGCTCCCACTTTGGACATTTTTATGCTAAAATAGTAGCTATGGATAAAATTATTAAAACAATATCAGAAAGCGGAGCCTTTCGTGCTTTTGTCCTTGATAGCACAGAAACAGTCCGCACTGCTCAAGAAAAACATCAAACCCAAGCTAGCTCAACTGTAGCGCTTGGTCGAACTCTTATCGCTAGCCAGATTCTCGCAGCCAATGAAAAAGGAAATACCAAACTAACAGTTAAAGTGCTGGGCTCTAGCTCTCTAGGTGCCATTATCACGGTCGCTGATACCAAGGGGAACGTCAAAGGCTACGTTCAAAATCCTGGTGTTGACATCAAAAAGACTGCAACTGGTGAAGTCCTAGTTGGACCTTTTGTTGGAAATGGTCAATTCCTCGTTATCACAGACTACGGTACTGGAAATCCTTACAACTCTATGACTCCCCTCATCTCTGGGGAAATCGGTGAAGATCTTGCCTTTTACCTGACTGAAAGCCAACAAACTCCTTCAGCAGTCGGCCTCAATGTCCTTTTGGACGAGGAAGACAAGGTCAAGGTTGCAGGTGGTTTCCTAGTCCAAGTCTTGCCAGGAGCTAAGGAAGAAGAGATTGCTCGCTTTGAAAAACGCATCCAAGAAATGCCAGCTATCTCAACCCTTCTGGAAAGCGACGACCATATCGAAGCCCTCCTCAAGGCTATCTACGGTGACGAGGCCTACAAGCGTCTTTCTGAAGAAGAAATCCGTTTCCAATGTGACTGTAGCCATGAACGTTTTATGAACGCTCTTTCTAGCCTTCCAAGCTCAGACTTACAGGAAATGAAAGAGGAAGACCATGGGGCAGAAATCACTTGTCAATTCTGCCAAACGACTTACAACTTTGATGAAAACGACCTGGAGGAACTCATTCGTGACAAATCTTAACACACCTTTTATGATTGGCAATGTTGAGATTCCCAATCGTACTGTTTTAGCGCCTATGGCTGGCGTGACCAACTCAGCCTTTCGTACTATTGCAAAAGAGCTCGGAGCTGGACTCGTTGTCATGGAAATGGTCTCTGACAAGGGAATCCAATACAACAACGAAAAAACCCTGCACATGCTTCATATCGACGAAGGCGAAAACCCTGTCTCTATCCAACTATTTGGTAGTGATGAAGACAGCCTAGCACGCGCAGCAGAATTCATCCAAGAAAACACCAAAACCGATATCGTGGATATCAACATGGGCTGCCCAGTTAACAAAATCGTGAAGAACGAAGCTGGCGCTATGTGGCTCAAGGACCCAGATAAGATCTACTCTATTATCAACAAGGTCCAATCTGTCCTTGATATTCCACTTACTGTCAAAATGCGTACCGGCTGGGCCGACCCATCTCTGGCAGTTGAAAATGCCCTCGCTGCTGAAGCAGCAGGTGTTTCTGCCCTCGCCATGCATGGCCGTACCCGTGAACAAATGTATACAGGTCACGCAGACCTTGAGACCCTTCACAAGGTCGCTCAAGCTTTGACCAAGATTCCATTTATCGCCAACGGTGATATCCGTACTGTCCAAGAAGCCAAGCAACGCATCGAAGAAGTCGGTGCTGATGCAGTCATGATTGGCCGCGCTGCCATGGGAAATCCTTACCTCTTCAACCAAATCAACCATTACTTTGAAACAGGAGAAATCCTACCTGATTTGACCTTTGAGGACAAGATGAAAATCGCCTACGAACATTTGAAACGCTTGATTAACCTCAAAGGAGAAAACGTAGCAGTTCGTGAATTCCGTGGCCTCGCTCCTCACTACCTCCGTGGAACATCTGGTGCTGCCAAACTCCGTGGAGCCATTTCACAAGCTAGCACTCTAGCAGAGATTGAAGCTCTCTTGCAATTGGATAAGGCTTAAAATGGTTCATACTGCTCTACTGATTATCGATATGCAAAAAGCATTTGATAGACCTATCTGGGGAGAACGAAACAACCCTCAAGCTGAACAACAAGCATTGAGGGCACTGGCATACTTTCGTAAACACGCTCTTCCAGTCTTACATGTTCAACACATATCTGACAATCCCCAGTCGCAATTTCATAACAAACAAAATCAGGTGTTTAAAAGTGGATTTGAGCCAGTTACTGCAGAACCTGTCTTTCAAAAAACGGTTAATAGCGCCTTCATTGGAACAAATCTTGAAACATATTTACGAAAAAATCAGATTTGTCATTTAGTCGTTGTTGGTTTGACCCTGCCTCATTGTGTATCTACTACGACACGAATGGCAGCAAATCTTGGTTTTAAAGTCACTTTACTAGCAGATGCTACTGCCAGTTTTACCCTATCTAACAAAAACGGTCAGGCCATCTCTCCTGAGACTATCCGTGAGATTAATCTCCTTTCTCTACAAGATGAGTTTGCTCAAATTCTTACTACAGAAGAATTTTTAACCCAAGTACAAGTATAAAAGAATCCGTCAACTCTTATTTGAGCTGACGGATTTTGAATACAGTAATGTAGTGAACCAATACACAAATAGGTAAATTTGGACCTTAGAACTGATGATTAACAATTATTCATAAATGTCTATAGATACACTCAGAACTGACCATACTAGTCTACCCCCTTTAGAGCACTAATCATGTCAATCTTTCTCATACGAAGACTAATAAAATAAGCAGTCCCTAAAGATGTAAACCAAACCAATAACGTAGCAAAAACAAGGACATACATACTGACATAAGCGGTATACTCAATTCGAATCGTCGAAAATGTTGCTACATACTCTTTCAAAAACCATATTCCTAAAGGAATTCCTACTAGCCACCCAATAAAGGTAGTCAGTATAGTCTCAAGAAGAGTCACCATCTGTAGATATTGATTAGAAAATCCTAATACTTGCAATGTAGCATAGTCTCTCATTCTCTCTACAAAGTTTAAAGAACCCAGATTATAGAGAACAATAATAACCAGTAATAAAGCAAAGCCAATAATCATTAGAAATACACTCATCAAACTAGCTACAAAATCATAGGCATTTTTTTCTTGGCTCCCTTTTTCAATGACAGATAGAACACCTTTGTCTTGCTTAATAGTATCTTGGTCCACCTCTGATCCAACTAATAAAGTATGTGGAGTAAAATCTCCCCCTGCTTTTTCAAAGACTCTAGCATGAAGATAGGCCCCTTGATTGGTTTCACTTGTGACAATCCCTTTTACTTCAAACTTGTAAGTATGACCATCTTGATAGGGAGTCACATTTAAAAAATCTCCGACTTTAATACCTGCTAAACGGGCAAATGATCTAGTTATATACAAACCATCATCTTTCAAAGAATCCGCACTCTCTGTTTTTGCTTGGATCATATCTCCATCATCAAATATAATCAATAAACGATTGTAGCCATCATCTGGATTAAAATGTGCCTGTGAAATTTGTACACCTTGCCCACCATATCTAGACTTAGAAGATGTATAATCCGCTACGGTTAGGCGTTTTGAATAAGAAAAATCTTCATTGTATGCCTTATCAACAAGATGATTCATAGACACAGGCATACCAATTCCAGCAATCAGTAACATCATACTTCCTGCAACTCCCACGATTCCCATCAAAACTCGAATACGATTAAACGAGGCATCACGAATTGCCCATCTAGAAGGATAAGAAATTCGTTGCCAGATAGAGGAAAATCTTTCCACAAAAACAGATTTAGCAACTTTTTCTTTACCTCTTAAAAATATTGCTGGTAAGCCTCTAGCTGACTCTCTAGAAGCTAAATAGGCAGCTAAAACACAAATAATAATGACTACAATACCGACAACCATTGATGAAGACGAATAAGATATTTGCCAATTTGGAAGTGTAAACATTGACTTTTGAGTTTCTAGTACAAACCATGACATCAAGGGAGAAATAGCAAAGCCTGCGAAACTTCCTAATAAACTTACTACTAAGCCAAATAAAATATAATGTAAACTGATAGCCTGATTTGAAAAGCCTAAAGCCTTTAATACAGCAATCTCTTTTGTTTGGCCATCAATCAAACGCTGAATGGTTGTAAACATAGCCAAAATAGCTAACAAAATAAAGATAAAAGAAAATAAGTAAGATAAGTTTCTAATTTGCCCAACTCGATCGGTAGCTTCTGATATTTCAGTTAAACTTTTTTGATCTTGATAAGAAACTAAATCGCCCCCAAAAATAGACTCTAAATCTCCTCGCAAATCTACCTTAGAACCGTAAATTTCTAAGGCATTATCTGACGATAAACCCAGAATTCCTTTTGCAATTTCATTATCTGCAATATAACCATAGGCATCATTGTCAGGATTTGGAGCGATATATTCCATACTACCTGTAAAATAAATCTTATCTGTTGCCTGAACAAATCCTACAATTTTTAAATCTATCTGTTCTCCTCTTGATGAAATAGAAATTGAATCTCCAATCTGTAAACGATTCTTCTTCGCATAATTCCCATCAATCCAAATCGAATCTTGTTTTCCTTCAGAAAAACGACTTCCTTCTGTTACTGTAACCAGTTGATTATCTGTAATCGTTTCAAGATTGATTCGTCCGTCAGTCTTGTCTAAACGAACAATATTAGCAAAGCCTTTCTTTTTACTGACAACTTTTTCAACAGAAGATAATTGTTCAACCTGCTTGATTTTTGATTCATCAATTTGTCTCGCTTGAACCCAAACAACAGGAAGTTCAGATTGTTTCAGATAACTCTCTAGACTCTTTTCAAGTCCATGCCAAGCTCCTTGTAGACCTACAAAGATTAATACACTTAATAGAGACATCAGAAAAACAGAGAAAAATTGTTGCCAATTTTGCCGAAGATCTCTTAATAATTTTATATGAAGATACCTCATCCCAGCACCTCTTCATTATTCTCTATTTTTTCAATACTTCCATCTTTCAAATATATAACTCGATCTGCAAATTTAGCAAACTCTCTATTATGTGTAACCATTACAACTGCAGCATTCCCATTTCTAGAAACTTCCTTCAATAGAGTTAAAATACTATCACCTGTCTTTGAATCTAACGCTCCTGTAGGTTCATCACACAATAATAGACTAGGCTCTTTAGCCAATGCCCTTGCAATTGATACACGTTGCATTTCACCTCCAGAAAGTTGATTAGGAAAATTATTTTTTCTATGAAGTAAACCAACTTGAGCTAAATACATATCAATTTCTTTATTGTTTTTCACTAAATTTGCTGCAATACCTATATTCTCCTTGGCTGTTAAACTTGGAACTAAGTTATAAAATTGAAAAACAAAACCAATTTTATCTTTTCGATAAGCAGATAATTCCTTGTCCGTAAACTTTGTTACTAGTTCCTCATCAAATATAAAGGTTCCTGATGTCGCACGATCCATCCCACCAAGTAAATTTAGTAACGTACTTTTCCCTGAACCTGATGGACCTAAAATAACTGTAAATTTCCCTTTCTCAATAGAAAAACTAACTTGATCTAAAGCACGAACTTCTTGCTCTCCTACCTTATAAATCTTACTAATATTTTGAAACTGAATCATACATACTCCTAATATCTTGTCATAAATTTTATTTTTTCCTTTAATGTAGGCTCTTCATACTGTTCTATGATACGTTTAGATACTGCTTCCCTGTTTTCTCGTATAACCTTTTCAGCTAAGGAAATAGCCTCATCTACTGGAACAACTATTGGCAACTCATAATGTTGAATGATCTGATTTAACCGTTCTTTCTGACTACCTTTGACACAATAAGGTGTCAGACCCAAATTCCTATAAGCTTCATATAATTCCTCATCTGATAAATTTCGATACTCTTCAGATACTGGTCTATGCCCATCTGGATCCATTGCAAACTCTACTGGTAAATGAACAACATCTGTATACCACAATTTCGCATGATTCTTAGAGACAACCCCATAAGCAGTCAAATATTTTTTGAAAAATCGTCGACCCGGAATACCTAAAATAGATTTCATCAATCGATGAATGAATGCTGATCCTGGATTAATTCCTACCTTCATTCGAACAGTCCCGTAAATCCATTCATTCAATACTGAACCATCTGATAGAAAACTTCCATGTTCCTTGTATAGAATTCCTTCTGTACGAATTCTCTCCTCAAAACGCTTTAGCCCTAGTGCCATTAATTCAGTTGATGACATATCCTGAAATCTTCTGCCAGGATATAAATCTGTCAAAATTTCCCTCGCAGACAAAGCGTCGATTAAGGGAAGTCCCGTTGCAATCGAAAGAGCTGTAGCAGTTGTTGTCTTACCTGTAGAATAAGTGCCTGATATCACTAACCTTAATTCTCTATTTCCCATCACTGTCCCCCTCCATCAGGTAATTTTTGAGCTATTTTACTTTTAAAGACTACCTTATGATCTATATCATATCCAGACATTTCGTAGACTTTCCAATGTTCTTCTCTAATTTTTAATAATCTATTTTTTGAAACACTACCACTGAGCTCCACTACTCCGTTCAAAATTGGTGAATTCAAGTCTGCACTTACTTGCTTCATCCACATGGTATTGCTCTCCTCTCGAGATATCTCTTCGATATGGTAGGCTAACATCTCTGCCATTTGAGAAAAAATAATCAGAAGCTCTAACAAACTATAATAATTCTGTTCTAGACTACCTACACCACTATATTCAATATCTTTGATCAATACTTGCTCTGCTTTACAAGATATACTACTATCTGAAAACTCAACATCGTATATATCATGTTGTCTATCTCTTAAATGAGTTGATAAAAAATCTCTACCTTGTTCTCCTATAGCAGCTACATTTTCCATACATTCTAATAATTGATATCCTAAACAAACTTTCATATCCATTACCAAGCAATCAAATTCAATCACTTGGTTCGTCATTTTGAAATTTTGTAATTCTAATTTTAAATTTACCAATTCTTCTATAGCTTTTATCCCTGACTTTATCTCAAAATGGCTTAACCTATACTGATTTAATCTCACTCCCATTCTTTTCAGTATTTCACTTCCAAATAAATGAGCTAATACTATTCCATCTAATGTACTCAGGTGTTGCTGTATGATTTCAGATTGTTTACTAGACCACAAACCTTCTTGATGAAGAGACCCAACTCCTTCTAAAATATTTTTCAACTTAACTTCATAAGTCGTCTTCTTATGCCCTCTGCCAAAATAACGATTTTTATTGTCTCCAAGTAAATAATCTACTGTTAGCATATACTTCTCCAATCTTTTAAACTGACTCTATCTTAAACAAAAAAAGACAAGAAAGAATCCGTAATTTACGAAAACCTTCTTGCCTTTTTAGTATAAAATTATAAAGATACTAGATTTAATCGAATAGCCTCACGTACAGCTCCAACTCTACTCGTCACTCCCAACTTTGAACAAATATTTGAAACATGGGTATCCACTGTTCTCCTGCTGACAAATAAACTATTTGCTATCTTTTCATTAGAATATTCTTTTACAATCAGTTCCAATACACTTAACTCCGTATCTGTCAATAGATTATTTTCTTGCTTTTCTAACAAACCATCTGGAATAACGTGATTTCCCTTATAAACAGCATAAATTGCACTTTTAACATCCAAATAAGAACTTTCTTTGGGTAAAAAAGCTTGAATCCCAAAATCCATCGCTCTCTTATGTAACAAAGTGTCATAAAATCCTGATAAAAGAACTATCTTGGGAACTGTATTCAGAAATCTATTTATTTGACTAATAACATCAAATGCCGTTACTCCTTTCAACATAAAATCCATAACTAGCACATCTACCTTTTCATTCTTAAGACAGAGAAGTAAATCTGCTACTTCTGTATAGGAACCAACAATTTTAAAATCATCTTCCTTTAAAAAATAGTTCTCCAATCCTTGTAATACTAAACTGTGATCATCAATCAAAACCAAACGAATCATTTTTCTTCCCTTCTATAGGTATCCGTATCTTCACACTTGTAGGTTCTATATTTATCTGAACAGTTCCCCCCAATAAATGAACCTTCTCTACAATTCTATTTAAACCAAAATGATGTTCATTAGACTGATAGTTTCCCTTAAAAATACCATCATCTATAACTTCAATTGATAAAATCTTTTCTTTTGTAGATAAATCTACAGTAATTTCTCTAGCATTCCCATGAAGAATACTATTATTTACTAGTTCTTTAACTGTCCTTAATACAAACGTGCCCACTTTATCGTTAACTTTTTCTTCATCTATTGAAAAAGTTGTCATAATCGAAACAGTTTCCATCTTCATGAATTGATTTAATATGCTAGTAATAGATTCTTTCAACCCTAATTCATGCACCATTAAAGGATAGATATTGGAACATAAATCTCTTAATTCAAAAACAATATCATCCAACATCTCTAATAAAGCTCCTCTATTAATGTGTTCACTAATTTCTAACTGCTTTTTATAATAAATAACCTTCTGAATTGTAGTATCATGTATAAACGTTGCAATTTCTTCCCTCTCTAATTCAGTAGCTACAAAAGTATGAAAACTACTAAAGATTCCCTCCATTTTATGGCTAATCAACATCATTTTCCTTATTTCAGGTAACAAAGCTAGTGAAAAAAGAAAAGTGTAAAGAACGAAAAAAATTGGAGAAAATTCTCTTAATAACAGACTAAAAAGAATAATTAGACTAGTAAAAAAAACGGAAAATATCAAGTTATATATGAATGGATTCCACTTCCAAGCAACATATATCATTCGCTCTAGTATCAAGTTATTCACAATAGAGAACAAAATAAGCAACAATAGAGGAATACTATAAATAAACGAAACTTCCTTACCAATCGGGAAAATATATCCAAAAAATAAAGGAAATAAGGCCAGAACTGCTAAAAATAAGGTATGAATTGGCAGCATTTCTCTTCTCTGATAGTAATTTATAAGCATCTTTAACAGTAGGATAACTAAAAAGAAAAATACTAAATAAAATACTCCCCTAGAAAAAAAGATGGTTAAAAAATCAATAGGCTGTATAAGATTATAAACATACAAAAGTTGAGTGATGAGTGAATAGCCCAGTATAATACGAGAAAAGTTAGAAATGGTTGAACCTTTTATCTTTAAGACTAACACTCTAATGAAGATATCCATGAATAATGGAAATAAAGTCAAGTATGAAATTAATAGACTACGACCAAATACATCTCCTATACTTGATGGAATGATCGATAATAGCATCAGACTAGTATAACTAATAAAATAAAAATATCGTTTCCCAGTTTTTCCTTTACTTCTGCCTTTTATGTATAAGCGAAATAACAGTAGAATCAGAAAAGCAATGATTGATAAAACAAGAAAGATAATTTGGCTTGATCTCCCAGATTCTATTATTAAAGTCTTTGAAATTCCCCTATCTAACACTGTCACAGAATGAAGCGGTTCAACAATTAAAAATCGAGATAATAAGAAATTACTATCTGGATTCTGATCGTCTATTTGTATAATAGATGACCCTATTATCTCTTGATGATTTGCAAAGCTTCCCAGATTATGGACTTGTCTAACTATCCACTCATTCTCATGTTTATCTACGGTGATTCCACTGTACGTTCGGTTAAAAATTGAAAACGAAAAATAAAGAAAGAAAATAAATAACAAAACCAAAGAAAATCGAAACATTTTTGACTTCATTGTTTGTAACACTCCACATTTCACTTGATATTGATGTTTATTCTACCATTTTTTCATTCAATAAGACAGGTTTTATAGTTAAATTTATTCTTTTTTCTTTCGAGATATAACTGATACAATCTTCTGGTAGGTGAAATCCTACCTGATTTGACTTTTGAAGACAAGATGAAAACCGCCTACGAGCACTTGAAACGCTTGATTAACCTCAAAGAGGAAAACGTAGCAGTTCGTGAATTCCGTGGCCTCGCTCCTCACTACCTCCGTGGAACATCTGGTGCTGCCAAACTCCGTGGAGCCATTTCACAAGCTAGCACTCTGGCAGAGATTGAAGCTCTCTTGCAGTTGCATAAGGCTTAATAGATTAAAACCCGTAACTCTCTTAAAGTTGACGGGTTTTTGATTGTAAAAATTCAAATACTGAGCGCTATTATTGATTCAAAGCAACACTGGAAACCTTGCCATCCGCTCCTGTTGTAATTTGGATGACTTTCCCTCCACCGATTTTGGCATTATACTTGCCATCATCAAGAGTATAAGAATAGCCTTTGAGAGAGTAATTTTCTTTCTTTCCATCGGAAGATTCTACTGTGAATTGACCGCCAGATGAAACTGTAATGGTTTCCTCATTTGCTCCCTTCCAATTGCCCGCTGCAGCTGAGAAATCACCATCTACCATAGTTAAAACACCCTTGTAGCGTTTATTTTGCTCTGCTTGCTTGTCTTGAAGTTTGCGGTCAGTTGTAGGATCATAGCTTGATTGGTTAGACTGGGCTTGAGGAGCCTGTTGAGTTGAAGGAGCCTGAGCAGGAGTTTGTTGACTAGCTGCCTGTTGATTAGCTACTTCTTGACCTTGTCTTTGCTCTGGTGCAGGTGCCGCTTGTGATGGCGTTGCAGTTGCTGAAGATTGATCAGTAGACGCCTTAGCCTTTTCAGATGAAGCTGAACTTGAGGACTTCTGAGTCTTGCTTTCTTTGCTAGCAGAAGCTGCTTTAGAGCTTGATGATTGGCTTGTCTTAGCAGAACTGCTTGCTTGAGTTGTTTCCTTTTTATTTCCACAAGCTCCCAGTAGCAAGGTAGAGGCCAATACAGTTGCTGCCATCAATTTGATATAGGTTTTCTTTTTCATTTTTCTACTCCTTTGTAATGTTTTAGAAATATAATGAAATCTTTTTGTAATATTATTGTAACATTCTGATTTAAATATGTCAATAATTTATCTAAACTATTTTAAAAATCTCACATAATTTAGATACATTTACTCCTCCTACTCTTCTATTCGTAATAAAACAGAAAAACAGGAGATTTTCCTATTAAAAATTTGAATTTGTTTTTGTGTAATCGCTTGCAACTTTAAGTACAAAGGAATATAATAACATTGAAATAGAATATAGGAGGTGCACTCTTATGCTAAATAAGCATTATAAGTATCTTCCTTGGTTGATTTTGGGAGCAATTGGCTCTTATCAATCAGCCGCTTACTATGCGCGAACTGCATTTGATGTGTTTTATCTGACTACAATCTTTTTGATTGTTTATATCGCTTTGTTATTTTTACATGAGAACTATCTCAAGTATCGATACAAGGACTTCTTTACTCACCTGTTGAGTAATTCTAAGAAAGATAGCCATCCCTAAAAACAGTCGCAACAGCAAAACCATTTCATGATGGTACATAAAGAGGTCGGGAACTTTGTCCCGGCCTCGTTTTTTATTTCAGTCGATAGGTTTTTCTTGGTTTCTTTTTAGGTACTCGTTTGAGCCCGACCTCTTCTACGTACTCGCCATATTTTACGAGAAAGTTATTGCTGACGATTGGACGACCGGGGTTGATGAGATTGACCAGTTCAGTCCCTTCGTAGACAGTGAACTCCTCCTCTAGCAGATAGAGGAAGGTTGGGTTCCAGTCTAGACGGCCTTGGATTCGTTTGATGGATTCTTGGATAATGGCATAATGGTCAAAAGCGAAGGCTTGATCCTCCAACTCTACTCCCTTTGAGAAGCACTTGCCTGTCTGAAAATCGACATCTACAAAAACCACATCCTTGGCATCGTCTCCTGCTTGAACAAGTTCTAATGCACGACTAGGCAAATAAACCAAGTGGGCAATGGTCACTGTCCAGCCCCGTGGGTCACGGCCGGGAGTCGATACGGTCATCAATTGCTCGATTTTTTCCAAAGGAAGATCGAGATTGACTTCTTCTCTCACCTCACGCTGACAGGCATGCGCAGCATCTTCGCCCTTGTCCATAAATCCTCCAACCAGAGCCAAACAATTTTGATAAGGGTGAGCCTTGCGACGAATTAATAAGAGCTTGATCTTTCCTTCGACAAAGCAGTAGGCTACCATATCCACCGTCACACTTGGTTTTTCGTATTGAGGGAGTTCCTGCTTGTAGTACCAGTCTAAAAACTCTTCCTGACTTGCATGAACTTCAAAAAATTCTTTTTCCGTCATCCCTGCTGGAATCATCGTGTCCGCCATTTTATGCCTCCTTACGAACTGCCTTGGTCCATTGGTACCAACCTACTAGACTATTGAGTGTGTAAACCCAGTACATCCCTTGGATATGGATATTTTCACCCCACCAGAGGTAGATACTAAAAAGATTGGTTGCAATCCAGAAAATCCATTGCTCACGGTAGAGACGTGTCATCAAGAGCTGACCTACACCATTAGTCGCATCGGTAACACTATCACGGAAAGGGCGAGCACTATGGATACTTTGGTAAGCTAAGCCCATACCAATCCAGATGATAGCAGTCAAGACCAAGTACTTGAGCCAGTCAAAAATAGATAATTTCTTAGCTTCAAAATGAGATTCTTCTGCTTTTCCTTGGTCATTAATACGGTTGGACAGCCAAGCATAGAGGCCAATCGGCTGCATGACAAAGAAGTAAACGGTCGTCAAGACTTCGCCATAAAAAGTCGCATTCATGGCCAAAATCAAATAGATAGCAGAGTTAATGGCCCCAAAGAGATAATTGCTTGCACGCCCTTCTGCTACCAAGATAACACAGACAATCCCAGTCCAAGATGCAAACAAGCTCATCCAGTCATGACTTTCTGTATTTTGCGTGAATTCCAAGATCAAGGGAACACTTGACAGGACGATGAGATACAACCACTGGAAGAGGCTACGGCCGACAAAGAGATCTTTCCAGAGCAGGTTCATGATTCCTGCAAAACCAATCTTGCGGGCTTCCGCATGGACGTTTTTAAAGTTCTCGATAAATTGTGTGATTTTTTCAGTTAGTTTTTTCATATTTTTCTCCTAATCTGCTTGGTAAATGGCATCAATAGCCACTTTTGCTGCTTCATAATTTCCTAGATAATCCTCAGCTAGATAAACTAGTGGAATGTTTGCTAAGTAGCGCTCCCTCATCTGGTCCAAATGCTGGGAAAAACTATGACGAATATGGTCTTCTGCCATAGTCATATCTCTAAATCCGTCATTGACATAGGAGCCGACAGGCTGCACAAAGAGAATCAAGTCCCATTTTTCCTTTGCTAAAATCGAGGCAAAAAGATTGTCAAAAGTCTCTCCTGATAAATCCCCTTGGTCCTCAGTCTCCATGTAATAATCATAGTAGCCCTTGGTTACTAAGGAGTTGGTATCAGCTATCACCAGTCCCCTATTGGCATTACTGTCAATTAACTTAGAGGTCTGGTCATACTGCCCCAACAGGAGATAATAATAATCCTTTGGAGTCAATTCATCGTCGCGGACATTGTTTTTGATCTGGTACTCACGTGCGTATTCCAAGCTGACTGGTGCATCGTAATACCTAGCCAAATCCTTGGCTAGAGTGGTCTTCCCATTGCTGGCACTTCCCATAATCAACACTTTCTTTGTAAACTGACGTCGGAAGGGTTGAGCAATATATTTCCAATATTTGCTTGGATTTTCTCGAATCATAGTCGCTGAGATACCAAACTTTCTTTCTTGCAAGACAGTCTCAAAGCCACGATTTGATAATTCTTGCTGGTAGTCTGCTTCTCCCACAAAGAAAATTAGTTCTTGCTGGGTTTCATCATAGGAAATCTCCGCTAACATTTGGTCCAACCACTCCTGCCAGCCCATAGGGTAACGGGGAAGCTTGCTCTCGTCTAACTTGCAGACAGAGGTCAACTCGTCATCACCAAAGGCCTCTCGGATATAGCGAAATCTTTTTTGAAGCGTTAAGCCTACCTGCTCCCCTCTATCTCCCTCATAGCCTGAAACGACAACCCAGACCCGGTCACACTGTCGCTTCGCTCGCTGGATCAGATCGATATGACCTTGATGAAGCGGAGCAAAGGTTCCAAATACCACTGCTGTTTTCTTTTTCATAAACCTATTGCCTTTTTATATTTTTTGATATTTTCATTATCTATGTTTTTATTATAAACTATATTTTTGTTTTGTCAATAGTTTTTTATCATTTTTTATAAAAACGTTGCGAAAAAAGAATCAAGATTACTCCTGATTCTCCATTTTTATGCAATATCAAATTTTAACTGGCCTGCTTTAACACCAATTTTAAGTGTGCTGCCTGCCTCTAATTCTCCCTTGAGAAGAAGTTCTGCCAACTTGTCTTCCACTTCTGTTTGCAGGGTTCTGCGAAGTGGACGAGCTCCCATCTCTGGGTCATATCCTTGATTTGCCAACAATTTCAGTGCGGAAGCTTGTAATTTCAAGTCAATGCCTTTTTCAGCCAAACTTGCCACTAAAGGTTTGACCATAATCTTCACCACTTCCTGCATATGGTCGCTAGATAAGCTATGGAAGACCACCTTTTCATCAATACGGTTGATAAACTCCGGCCTATAAGCTTTTTTCAGCTCTTCAAACATGCGTTTCTCCATATTCTCCTGGTCAAAACGAATGTCCTTGGCCCCAAAACCAACAGTCTTGTCATCACGAAGGGCTGTCGCACCAAGGTTTGAAGTCATGATGATAATGGTATTTGAAAAGTCGACCTTGCGTCCCTTGCTATCGGTCAAGACACCATCATCCAAAACCTGCAAGAGAACATTAAAGATGTCTGGGTGGGCCTTCTCTACCTCGTCAAAGAGGAGAACAGAGTATGGTTTGTTGCGAACCTTCTCGGTCAACTCCCCACCTTCTTCATAACCTACATAGCCCGGAGGAGCTCCGTTGAGACGGCTAGCTGCGAATTTCTCCATATACTCACTCATATCAAAGCGGATAAGGGCTGATTCGTCGTCAAAGAGGACTTCTGCCAGAGCCTTAGCCAATTCGGTCTTACCGACACCCGTGGGTCCTAGGAACATAAAGGAACCAATCGGACGCTTGTGACTGCGAATCCCTGACTGGTTGCGGCGAATCGCACGGCTAATGCTTGAAACAGCTTGATCTTGACCGATGACACGTTTGTGCAATTCAGCTTCCAGATTCAGGTATTTCTTAGCGTCAGTCTGAGTCAGTTTTTGTACTGGAATACCTGACAAACGACTCAAGGTGGTCAAAATATCAGCCTCTGTCACCAAATCTTTATAGACTGGGACTTCCTCTTCTTTTGCGATTAGCTGAGCTGCCTGTTTCCACTTACCATCCATCAAGGCCTTGTCAGCTGGACTCAAACCTGAATCGTCTGCTTTTACATGCTTAGCCTTATTTTGCACTGTTGCTGCTGCTTCATCTAAGAGGTCGATAGCAGAGTCTGGCAAGTGACGGCTAGTCAAGTAACGATGCGCCATCTTGACAGCTGTTTCAACCGCTTCATCTGTGATTTGCACACGGTGATGTTTCTCATAAGTCGCCTTCAAGCCTTGCAAAATGATCATACTGTCGACCACGCTTGGCTCTTCAATCGTCACTTTGGCGAAACGACGAGAAAGGGCCGCATCTTTTTCGATGTGTTTTTGATATTCTTCCTGAGTGGTCGCACCAACCGTTCTCAAAGTTCCACGCGCCAAGGCTGGCTTCAAGATATTGGCCGCATCCAGAGTCGAATCAATCCCACTACCAGAACCCATGATAGTGTGAAGTTCATCGATAAAGAGGATAACTTGACCATCTTCTTCAATATCCTTTATGATATTGTTCATGCGTTCTTCAAAGTCACCACGGAAACGTGTCCCTGCAACAACATTCATCAAATCAAGCTCTAACACGCGCATCTTGGCCATTTCCGCAGGCACATCACCACTAGCAATACGCTGGGCAAGACCAAGCGCCAGAGCTGTTTTCCCGACACCAGCATCCCCAACCAAGACAGGATTGTTCTTGGTCTTACGGCTCAAGATTTGAATCATACGCGAGATTTCCTTATCCCGACCGATGACTGGTTCTAACTTGCCAGAACGCGATTGCTCTGTCAAATCATGCGTATAATCCTCGAGACCACCACTAGGAGTCTGGGGCATGCCCATCATATTAGCCATAGAATTTTGCTTATCAGCTACTGTACGATGACGTTGACGTAAAGCCTTGAGGTCTTCACGAGTCCAACCTGCACGTTCTTCTAAATTTCGACGAAGGGCAGCAATCTTGACCTGATCTTTCTTGTCTTCATAAGAAAAACCAGCCCTCTCCAAGATACGAGTCGCCAAGGCATTGCCATCATGCAAAATCGCATAAAGGACGTGCTCCGTCCCTAGCACCTTAGTATGGACCACTGACGCTACATACTCTGCTTCGTCAAAAAGAACCTGCAAACGATGGGAGAACGGCAATTCCGTAAAGGTTTCATCCTGGCTATAGTCCGTTTCAGTCAGTTCCAAAGCCACCTCTTCTAAACGGTCCATCTCATACGGATAATCATTTAAAGTTGCCCCTGCCACACTATAACTGTGATTGGACATAGCAATCAACAAGTGCCAAGACTCTAGATAACGAGCTCCAAAATGGCCAGCAACCATGTAGGCACTTTCGATACATTCATTCAATGCTTTTGAATAGTTCATCTTACTTCCCTTTTCTATCTACCTCTTGTATGACCTGTCGTAGCATATTAGCTCGAAGGACTGGAGCTTCTTCTCCTAGAACGCGATCCAAAGCTACTGCCACCAGCAAATTCATCTCCTGCTTGGTCATCAATTCCTGCTCAACCAAAAGCTGCAGAATATCTTCATAAATTTCTTGACTGACCCGCTCACCAATTGAGTAAAGCAGCTCCCTGAGCATTTCATGATGACTAGAAAACTCAATCCGTCCTATACGAATGTATCCTCCGCCACCACGCTTACTTTCAACCAAGTAACCTCTACTTTCCGTAAAGCGTGTCTTGATCACATAGTTAATCTGACTAGGAACAACCTGGAAAGTATCTGCCAACTGACTCCGTTGCAACTCCACGATACCAGATTGATCTAAAATCGCCTTGATGTAGGCCTCAATATGATCCGATGTATTTTTAAATCTCATTACAAACCCACCTCTCTCTTTAAACCTTGACTATCTTTGACTATTATACCGAAATTTTCTCATTTTTAAAAGAAAAAGGGCGCTGGTAAAGTATAATCTTCACCAACCCCCTATTTTTCTACTTATCTAAGCCTAATTCTGCCAAGATTTGACGTTTGTAGGCAATCTTTTGGACTTCCTTGTCCTCATCTCCCGACCAATCTAGTTTAATTTCTGAAACAATCTGCCCAGGGCGATTTTTCAAGATATAGATGCGGTCACTGAGATTGAGGGCCTCCTCGATACTATGCGTGATGATCAAGGTTGTTAGTTGCAACTGCTTGTGAATCTCAAGGTACCAAGCGTGTAGTTCCATCTTGGTCATCTCATCCAAGGCGCTAAAGGCTTCATCTAAGAGAAAGAGCTTGTGCCCAAAAAGATAGGTCCGTAGTAAGGCTACACGCTGGCGCATCCCTCCGCTGAGTTCATGGGGATACTTGTCCCGTACAGCTGTCAACTGGAAGGTCGCAAGAATTTCATCTGCGCGAGCAATAGCTTCTGCCTTATCCACCTTTTGAATCAAGAGGGGCAGAATGATATTACCAAGCACCGTCTTGTGCTCCAAGAGCAGATCCTTTTGTAACATATAACTCACGCGCCCCTTGGGATTTTCTTCACCATCAAGGACAATTCTCCCTGACTGAACTTCTAAAATCCCCGCAATTAAGTTGAAAAGCGTAGTCTTACCAACACCACTTGGGCCTAGGATAGAAACCACTTCACCTGAAGTGACTTTCAGATTGATGTCCTCTAAAATCCTCTCCTGACCATAGGCATAACTGACGTGTTCTAGTCTAATTTCTGTCATTATTTCACAAATTCGTTGGTGAAGCCTTTGTCTGTCAAATCTTCTTTAAGGATACCATTTTCTTTATCCCATTTGTAGAAGGCATTCCAGCGAGCTGCATCAAATTGCCCCCATTTTTCCTTGTCGCTTGCGTATTCTTTTGACAAGTATTTTTGAGATTCGATGACAAAGTCACGTTTTTCCTTGAGTTCAGGTGCATTTTTGATGAGGATATCAGCTGCTTCCTCTGGATGCTCCATAGCATATTGGTAGCCTTTTTTGATAGCTTGGATAACTTTGCGAGCTTCTTCTTTGTTGTCTTTCAAATAGTCGTTGTTAGCAATAATGACTGGTGAGTAATAGTCAAATTCTTTAACGTAGTCTTTCAAGTACATGAAATTAGCATCTACACCTTGAGATTTTGCAAGGATACCATCCCAACCGTAGTAGATCCAAGCAGTATCAAAGACGCCATTGGCAATCGGTGTGATTGAGTTTGAGTCGTTATTTGGTACTTTTTCAACCTTCTCAAAGTCTCCACCTTGAGATTCTACCAAGGTTTTCAACATAGCAAGTTCAGTTGGGTCATTCCATGTCCCGTATTTTTTACCAACCAAGTCCTTTGGACTGCTTACATTGTCAGATTTACGAGAGATGATTCCTGATGTATTGTGTTCAACAATAGCTGCAACGGCAGTAATTCCTGCTCCTTTTTCCAATTTTTTAGCCATATAGTCTTGGAAATAGACTGCAAATGGTGCCTTACCGTTAATAACCAAGTCAGAAGAACTTTCTTCTGGTGGCAATTTCAAATCAACATCCACTCCAGCTTCTTTGAAATAACCTTTTTCCTTAGCAACATAAAGCCCTGTGTGGTTGGTATTTGGCGTCCAGTCTAGGATAAAGTCAATCTTCTTGAGTTCTGCTTCCTTATTATCCTTAGAAGCAGTTCCTTGACCACAGGCCACAAGCACAACAGCTACAAGAGCTGTTAAAACAGTTAAAAACACTTTCCATGTTTTCTTCATTTCAATTTCCTCTTTTCTTTTTCAGAAACATTCTTATTCTACGAACGTTTCCATTTAATAACATATTTTTCACTGACATCAACCAGCTTCATACCGAGAAGACTGATAATCGATACCAGAATAATAATAGCAAACATAGTATCATACTGAAACAGTTTCTTGGACTGAATCATGTAGACACCTAGTCCTTCAAAGCCTCCCAACCACTCAGATACTACTGTTGTGATAAAGGCGTAGGAGACACTGACCCTCAGACCAGCATAAAAGTAAGGCAGACTGACAGGGATTTTAAAATGCCACAGGATTTGCCAAGGTTTGGCCCGCATCAGACTAAACAAGGTCAGCATATCCTTGTCACAATGCCTAAAACCGTCCAAAATGCTGACGATGATAGGAAAGGTTGTTGTCAAGATAATCAAGACAATCTTGGGCAAAATCCCATAACCGAGCCACAAAACCAGGATAGGGGCTATGGCAATGGTCGGGATAGTCTGAACAACCACCATCATAGGGTAAATCAGATCGTTAAGCCAAGTCAAACTGTCCATAAGCACAGCCATGAGACAGGCAATCAAGACTCCCAAAATCAGTCCCAATAAAGCCACTCTCAAGGTGGCCCAGCTATGGTGCCAGAGAAATTCTCTATCACGAACAAAGGACAGGAGAATTTCAAGAGGTGTCGGCAGGATAAACTTGGGGAGAAGTTTAAGAAAACCTGCTAACTGCCAGATTGACAAGACCCCCATAAAGCCCAATAGACTAATGTGTCGTCTCAGTATACTTTTCAAGTTTCTCATCAATACTTAAAATCTCTCCTACATTTATTTTGACATTGGCAAAAACATTATCTGCCTCCTGCCCTGCCACTTCTAGCGCTTCTTTGAGAATGCGCATAAGCTCATCAAACTCCCCTTCCAAGACCGTTTCAAATGGTGTCACCACCATAGTCACCTCTTGAGCTTGCAGATAAGCAATGACTTGATCGATAACAGCAATCCGATCAATCCCCTGTGATAGGGGTAAAATTTGCAAGGCGATGCTTGCTTTCATAAGAACCTCCTCTTCTCGTTTTCCTTTGACAAAAAGAAAAACCTTTGCCATATATGGAAAAGGTCAAGAGTAGACTAAGTATCGTTCCCTACGCTGGCATTACCCAGATCAGGTGCGGTCGAAGCTTAACGCTTCCTCTCAGACTGTACACAGACTCCCATATATTATATGGACATATGATAGCGCAAAACAAAAAAAATGTCAAGGAAACTGCTTACAGAAAAGAGTAGGAAATTTTCCTACTCCCATTTTCTATACTCGTTCTCCATCACTATTTACTCTGTAGCCATCCACTGTCGTATTGACAGCTAAGGCGCCTGAAGAGTAAGAATAATACCACTTACCAGAGACTTGATACCACCCCGTTTTCATTGCCCCTGAACTATCTAAATAATACCACAGACCATTTTCCTTTAACCAGCCTGTCTGCATTTCACCAGATGATTTCAAATAATACCAACTAGATCCATCTTTCAGCCAGCCTGTTGATTTAGATCCATTTGATTTAAAATGATACCAACTACCATTTATTTTCTTCCAACCGACAGTTGAACTGTTATTGGATCCATAGTTAGAGCTATTTCCTGATTGATTCTGATAATTCTGTGAAGAGGTTACTCCCTCTAGCTGGATATAGCGACGACTTCCGTTATAAGCCGTATAACTCAACCACTTGTACCCATCTTTTTCGAGAATTTGATCATAATGAACATTCTCCCCAGGATAATAGTAATCAATTGCAGTTGCGCCAGCTAGAGGCTGATTTTTGATAGCAGCCTTAGTCTTAAAATAATGTGTTCCTCCTGTTGAAACTGAGGATTGACTATTCCCAACACTGCCACCAGCTAAATCTTTAAAATGAATAAAGCCAGTCATAGTATTCGCCTTCACGACGCGCTTATTGTAAGATTCCCTTATTCCATAATTGTATTCTTCAATCTCAATCTCATCTCCTATTACATTTGACACCCAAGCAACATGACCATAAGTTCCTGCAGTCGACCAAGCAATGGAGCCAATCGCTGGTCTATTATCGACACGATAGCCTTCACGACGAGCACGATAGCCCCATTCATTCGCATTCCCATAAGCCGCCGGAATCTCAAAACCATTGACATTACTCAAACGAAAGGCTGCAAAAGAAGTACACTGACGAGAATACATGCGCCACTTATCAATCTCCTGGCTCCCATTTTTATAATGAGCAGGATAATCATCCCCACGCGCAATCGATCCATTTCCTCCGGAATAGGCATATACACTATTACCCGCTGCTAACATCAATCCTACTACTAAAAAGGGAACAACCTTTTTAGCTGATTTTCTAAAAGAAAATCTTGTCTCTGCTACTTTAAATGGTGAAATTTTCATTCTTCCTCCTTGAAAAATAATATAAATCGAAGATTACCTTCACTTAAACTATTCGGAGAAAAAAAGAAAAAGTGAGAAAATTTCTCACTTTAGTCAAGATAATGAATCAAATTCTTTTCTGTAAGGATATCTGAGTAAGTAAAGGATTCAACGTAAACATTAGCTTGTTTATCTCCTTCAACGTTCCCAAATTCAACGATAAATAGGGATGGATAAACCTCAATTAGCTTACCCAATCTATTTTTTTGGCGCTTACGACCATTCTCCAAAGTCATTTCTACGACTTGTCCCTCATGTGCCTTGATTTCTTCTTTTATTTTTTTCATCTTGGCTACATCTGTAAATGCATCTGACATCTTATGCCTCCCTCTTTGAGATACTTGAAAATTTATTGTATTCTTTTTGGAAAATTAATTCCACCGTTCCACGAGCTCCACTACGGTTTTTCTCTATAATAACTTCTACCTTATTGTTTGGTATGCCTTCCTCTTCTTCACCACCACGCTCATAGTAGTCGTCGCGATAAAGAAAGGCTACGATATCAGCGTCCTGCTCAATAGAACCAGATTCACGAATATCAGACAAGACCGGTCTCTTATCCTGGCGTTGTTCTACACCACGAGAAAGCTGACTTAGAGCGATTACTGGAACCTTCAGTTCCTTAGCTAAAATTTTCAACTGACGTGAAATTTCTGAAACCTCTTGTTGACGATTTTCCCGACCAGTTCCCGTGATAAGCTGCAAATAGTCTATTAAAATCAAACCAAGATTTCCAGTTTCTTGAGCCAGTTTACGAGAACGAGAACGAATCTCTGTAATCCGAATCCCTGGCGTATCATCGATATAGATACTTGCATTAGCTAGGTTCCCTTGAGCAATGGTATATTTTTGCCACTCCTCATCAGTCAATTGACCCGTACGGATAGAATGCGATTCCACCAAGCCTTCTGCCGCCAACATACGGTCCACTAGACTTTCCGCACCCATTTCGAGTGAAAAAATAGCAACCGTTTTGTCCAACTTAGTCCCAATATTCTGAGCAATATTCAATGCAAAGGCTGTCTTACCAACCGCTGGACGGGCTGCTAGGATAATCAACTCCTCCTCATGAAGTCCAGTCGTCATATGATCCAAGTCACGATAGCCTGTCGCAATACCTGTAATATCGGTCGTTTGTTGCGAGCGAGTTTCCAGATTTCCAAAGTTGATATTCAACACATCTCGAATGTTCTTAAATCCACTTCGATTAGCATTTTCGCTGACATCAATCAGGCCTTTTTCTGCCTGAGCAATGATTTCATCAGCTGGTTGCGAAGCCTCGTAAGCTTGATTGACAGACTCTGTCAACTTGGAGATTAATCGACGTAGCATGGCCTTCTCTGCAACAATCTTAGCATAATACTCCGCATTAGCAGAAGTTGGCACAGAATTGACAATCTCAACCAGGTAAGACAAGCCACCAATATTCTGTAAATCACCTTGATTATCAAGAATGGTACGAACCGTTGTTGCATCTATAGCATCGCCACGATCGGATAAATCGACCATAGCTTGGAAAATCAAACGATGGGCATACTTAAAAAAGTCCCGAGACTCAATATATTCTCGCACAAAAACAAGCTTACTCTCGTCAATAAAGATAGCCCCTAAAACGGATTGCTCAGCTAAGATATCTTGAGGTTGTACTCGTAACTCTTCTACTTCTGCCATCAGACTTCCCTTCCTTTTACAATCTTGTCAAGAAAGTGTAAATTTACCCTTCTTTCACACGAAGATTGATCACACCTGTGATATCTTGATAGATTTTCACTGGTACATCGATCAAACCAACTGCTCGAATCGGAGCTTGTACTTGAATATGACGCTTATCAATCTTAATTCCAAATTGCTTTTGCAATTCTTCTGCAATTTTCTTATTGGTAATGGAACCAAAGGTACGACCATCTGGACCAACTTTTTCAACAAATTCTACAACCGTTTCTTCTGCTTCTAGTTGGTCTTTAATTGCTTTTGCTTCTGCAATCATCTCAGCGTGAGCTTTCTCTTCTGATTTTTGTTTACCACGAAGTTCACCTACAGCTTGAGCAGTTGCTTCTTTTGCTAAATTCTTTTTGATAAGAAAGTTTTGTGCATACCCTGTTGGTACTTCCTTAATTTCACCTTTTTTACCTTTTCCTTTAACATCTGCTAAAAAGATTACTTTCATTCTTCTTTCTCCTTTTCCTTTATTTCATTTAATACAATTTCTGTCAGTTTTTCACCTGCTTCTGACAAGGTTAAATCCTTAATTTGAGCTGCTGCCAAATTAAAGTGGCCTCCACCTCCCAGCTCTTCCATGATCCGTTGTACATTCAGTTTACTACGACTGCGAGCTGAGATAGAGATAAATCCTTGTGTATTCTTCGCAAGAACAAAACTCGCTTCAATGCCCGACATAGCTAACATGGCATCTGCTGCCTTACTAATAACAACTGTATCATAGCATTTCGAGTCCTTAGCCTCTGCTATCAGTACATCTGAACCTAATTTACGTCCCTGTAAAATCAGTTCATTGACCTCACGATATTCTTCAAAATCCGTCGCAGCCATTTCCTGGATAGCAATGCTATCACTTCCGCGCGTTCTGAGATAGCTAGCAACATCAAATGTCCGACTAGTCACTCGCGAGGTGAAATTTTTAGTATCCAACATCATACCAGCCATCAAGACGCTTGCTTGCATACGACTCAAACGATTTTTCTTAGAATTCTGGAACTGGATCAATTCCGTTACCAACTCACTGGCACTACTTGCACCACTTTCGATATAAGTGATAACTGCATTGTCTGGAAAATCCTGATCCCGTCTGTGGTGGTCAATAACAATGGTTTGGGTAAACAAATCATAAAAATCTTTTGATAGAGTTAAAGCTGTCTTTGAATGGTCTACAAGAATCAACAAAGAACGATTGGTCACCATCCCCATTGCATCCTTAACAGACAACAACTTTGTAACTCCTTCTTTTTCTAAAAATGAAACAGCTCGTTCAATATCCGGCGACATTTGTTCTTCGTCATAAATAGCATAGCTATTTTCAGTCACATTGCTGGCAAATAACTGCATACCTACAGCAGAACCCAAAGCATCCATATCTAGATTTTTGTGACCAACTACAAAAACCTGATCTACACTTCGAATCTTATCTGAAATAGCTGTCATCATAGCGCGCGTACGGGTCCGTGTACGCTTGATTGAGGCAGCAGACCCACCACCAAAATAAACTGGATTTTTTGTTTCGTCGTTTTCCTTGACAACCACTTGGTCGCCACCACGCACTTCAGCCAAGTTCAAATTGAGCAAAGCAACTTTCCCTATTTCATCATGATTTCCATCACCATAAGAAAACCCCATACTTAATGTCAAAGGCAGCTGTCTCTGTTTCGCCTCTTCTCTGAAAGAATCGATAACCGAAAATTTATCATTCATCAATCCCTCAAGTACCGTGTAGTCCGTAAATAAATAGAAACGGTCCATACTCACTCGACGGGAGAACATGGCATGCTTCCCAGCAAATTCTGAAACAAAATTGGCTACAAAACTGTTAATATGACTGATATCAGACTCTGATGTTTCATCTTCTAAATCATCATAGTTGTCAACGGAAACAATCCCAATCACAGGTCGGCTCGTAACTAACTCAACAGTCGCTTCGTATTCTCCAGACACATCAAAGAAATAAAGAACTCCAGATGCCTTGTCCATATGAACCGAATAGCGGGTCTCACCCAAGGTGGCATAAGAACCTGGATTCCCCACAGAAGCCTTGATAATTGTTTGAATTAATGCCACATCAATTTCGCCCACTTCATTAGTCAAAATCAATTCAGCATAAGGATTAAACCATTCAACTTCACCTGACGACAAGTCTAATTTAATAACTCCGACAGGCATCTGTTCTAACAAGGTTGTCAAACTTTCTTCAGCTTGGTGGTTTACATACTGGATTTGTTCTACTTCACTCCTTGAGTAGTAGTCTCTCTGATGGATGAATAGTAAAATATATGAACCCAAAATAAGTAGCAAAAGAAATAGCGTTACCAGTGTATTCGTTACAAAAACAAGTTGCACAGATAGCACTCCGAACGCCACTATTCCTAATATTAAGGGGAAAATAGGACTTACATAAAATTTTTTCATTCCAAACCTCTTGGCACCCATTATACCATAATAACCACCAAAAAGCGACTTTTTAAAAGTGTAATCAGTAATTCTATCAATTATAAGAAAAAGGAGGTTTACAATTTAGTAAACCTTCCTTTACACATATTGAAATTAAGATTCTTTAACTTCTAACAAGCCAATCTCGCCATCTTCACGACGATAAATCACATTGGTTGTCTGATCTTCAACATCCACATAGATAAAGAAATCATGTCCCAACAAATCCATCTGTAGAATAGCTTCTTCCAAATCCATTGGTTTTAAATCAATTTGTTTTGAACGAACAACTCTAGATTGGACAACATTTGTATCTTCCACCAAAGCATCTGTAAATAATTGACTAGTTGCTACCTTGTTTTTATTTTTACGCTCGATTTTTGTTTTATTTTTACGAATCTGACGTTCAATTTTATCGGTTACAAGGTCAATTGAACCATACATATCTTGAGACACATCTTCTGCACGAAGAGTAATTGAACCAAGCGGAATCGTCACCTCCACTTTAGCCGTTTTTTCACGATACACCTTCAAGTTTACTCGAGCATCCAACTCTTGTTCAGCTTGAAAATACTTTTCGATCTTTTCGAGTTTAGAAACTACATAATCACGAATTGCTTCTGTTACTTCTAGGTTTTCACCACGGATACTATATTTAATCATATGAGTACCTTCTTTCTAAACATTTTTGTTTTTCTGATTTCATTATAACGCTTTCATTTTATTTTTGCAAATTTTTTCCTCATCTTACAAGGGAAAATGTTTTTACATCCTCAGCACCAGCTTCTTCCAACAGCTTCTTCACACGATTTATAGTTGTTCCAGTAGTATAAATGTCATCTATAAGTAGGATTTTTTTAGGAATAGTGACTCCCCTTTTAATAAAGAAAGGAAGTTCTGTCCCCAAGCGTTCTGAACGATTTTTGGAAGAACTGGCCCGCTCTTCTCTCTTCTCTAGTAAGTCTTGCAAAGAGAACTCTGCTGCTTCAACTAAACCTTCAACCTGGTTAAATCCCCTCTCGAGCAATCTTTCAGGACTTAGGGGAATTACAACAAATTGATACTCTTTGTACTTTTTTAACTCCTCACTTAAAACTGAAGCAAAAACTTTTCTTAAAAGGAAGTCTCCATCAAACTTATACCGACTGAAAAAATCCTTCATAGCTTGATTGTAAGTAAAAATCGCTCTATGACTGACTTCAACTTCTTCTTTACACCAAAATTGACAATCTTGACACTTTGTTGACAAACCTGTTTTCATACAGTTTGGGCAGTTTTCTTCTCCAATCCTCTCAAAAGTAGAGTCACAGTCTGAACAAAGACAAGAGTCATCATTCTTCAGAAGTAAGAGACTACTAAAAGTTAAAACAGCCTTCATAGTCTGCCCACATAATAAGCACTTCATAGCCCCGCCTCCTTATTCATCTGCTGAATTTCCTTAATTGCCTTTTTGATTGAAGCATTTAACCCGTCATGGAAGAAAAGCAAATCTCCTGTCGGTCTGTCCATACTCCGACCGACACGTCCTCCAATCTGTATTAAACTAGACTTGGTAAACAGACGATGATTGGCCTCTACTACGAAAACGTCAACACAAGGGAAGGTAACTCCACGCTCCAATATCGTCGTACTGATAAGTATTGTCAGTTCTCTATCTCGAAAAGCTTGTACCTGCTCTAATCGATTTTCTGTGATAGAAGATACAAAGCCAATTTTCTCATTTGGAAATTGCTCCTGTATGATTTCTTTTAACTGTTCCCCTTTCTTAATCTCTGAAGCAAAAATGAGTAACGGATAACCTGTCTTTCTCTGCTTCTCAATATAAGACTTTAGCTTTGGTGACAACCGACTTTTCTCTAAACAGTGATTAAAATCGGATAACCAGACAGGTTTAGGAATAATCAAAGGATTTCCATGAAATCGTCTTGGCAAACTCAATCGTTTTAATTCTCCGATGCGAACCTTCCTATCTAACTCATCGGTAGAAGTTGCTGTTAAAAAGATTCTCAAGCCATTCTCCTTTACACTATTCTTGACAGCATGGTAAAGCATAGGATTGTCAACATAAGGAAAGGCATCTACTTCATCCACTATCAGTAAATCAAAAGCTTGATAAAACTTCAATAACTGATGGGTCGTCGCAACAACTAGTGGTGTTCGAAAATACGGCTCTGATTCTCCATGTAGGAGGGCTATCTCACAAGCAAAATCCTTTTGCAGGCGCTTATACAGCTCCAAACAAACGTCTATGCGAGGACTGGCCAAACACACTGCACCACCCGCATTGATCACTTTAGCTACTACTTGATAAATCATTTCTGTCTTTCCAGCTCCTGTTACAGCGTGAACCAAGCTTGGCTCTTGCTTGTCTACCGCTTGAAGCAGTCCCTGTGATACCTTATCTTGAAAAGGGGTTAATTGACCACGCCATTTAAGAACATCTTGCTTCGGAAAATCCTCCTGTGGGAAATAGTATAAAGATTGATCACTCCTGACTCGCTTCATCAGTAAACACTCCCTACAATAGTAAGTACCGATGGGCAAATACCATTCTTCTAGAATAGTACTATTACAACGTTGACAGAAAAGTTTCCCTTTCTCCTTTCTCATTGCTGGAAGTTTCTCTGCCAACTGACGTTCCTCTTCTGTTAATTCATTCTCCGTAAACAAACGACCGAGATAATTTGGATTTACTTTCATACTTCTTTATTCGTAAAAACCTAGCGCTTTAGATGATTTTTTAGTACAATTAAATCATGGAATTTAGAACAATTAAAGAGGACGGACAAGTCCAAGAAGAAATCAAAAAATCCCGCTTTATCTGTCATGCCAAGCGTGTTTATAGCGAAGAAGAGGCTCGTGACTTCATTACTGCCATCAAGAAAGAGCACTACAAAGCTACTCATAACTGCTCTGCCTTCATTATTGGGGAACGTAGTGAAATCAAACGTACAAGTGATGATGGTGAGCCCAGTGGAACTGCTGGCGTTCCCATGCTTGGGGTACTAGAAAATCACAATCTTACTAATGTCTGTGTGGTAGTGACACGCTACTTTGGTGGCATTAAACTAGGCGCTGGAGGATTGATTCGTGCTTACGCTGGCAGTGTTGCCTTAGCTGTCAAAGAAATTGGCATCATTGAAATAAAAGAACAGGCTGGCATTGCTATTCAAATGTCTTACGCTCAGTACCAAGAGTACAGTAACTTCCTTAAAGAACATAACCTCATTGAGCTAGATACAAATTTTACAGATCAAGTCGATACGATGATTTATGTTGATAAAGAAGACAAAGAAACTATTAAAGCTGCACTTGTGGAGTTTTTTAATGGAAGAGTTACCTTAACTGATCAAGATTTACGAGAAGTTGAAGTTCCTGTAAACTTAGTGTAAATAATAGATAATACAGTGTTTCACTGATATTTTCACCGCTACTTTAATTAGCAACATAAAAAGATGCTTGCCAAGACCTACTAGAACAAAAAGAAAACGGATAGCGTTCTCCTTTACACCTATTTACTAGAATTAGCTTATCACAATCGCTTGAAAATTAATGGCTTAGACCTGTGATATAAAAAAATCCTATCACTTCGATAGGATTTCTATATTTTACAAATGGTATAGATAGCGTTATACTAGAGATATCTTATACAAAGAGGTATTCATATGTCTATTTATAACAACATTACTGAACTAATCGGTCAAACTCCGATTGTTAAACTCAACAACATTGTGCCAGAAGGGGCTGCGGACGTCTATGTAAAGCTTGAAGCATTCAACCCTGGTTCTTCTGTAAAAGATCGTATTGCTCTTAGCATGATTGAAAAAGCTGAACAAGATGGTATTCTGAAACCAGGTTCTACAATTGTTGAAGCAACAAGTGGAAACACTGGTATTGGACTTTCATGGGTAGGTGCTGCTAAAGGGTATAAAGTCGTCATCGTTATGCCTGAAACTATGAGTGTAGAACGACGTAAGATTATCCAAGCTTATGGTGCTGAACTCGTCCTAACTCCTGGTAGTGAGGGAATGAAAGGCGCTATTGCTAAAGCTCAAGAAATCGCTGCTGAACGTGATGGTTTCCTTCCTCTTCAATTTGACAATCCAGCTAATCCAGAAGTACACGAAAGAACAACAGGAGCTGAAATACTAGCTGCTTTCGGTAAAGATGGACTAGATGCCTTTGTTGCTGGAGTGGGTACTGGTGGAACAATTTCTGGTGTTTCTCATGCACTCAAAACAGCAAATTCAAGCATTCAAGTTTTTGCAGTAGAGGCAGACGAATCTGCTATTCTATCTGGTGAAAAACCTGGCCCTCACAAAATTCAAGGTATCTCAGCTGGATTTATTCCTGATACATTGGATACAAAGGCTTATGATGGTATCGTTCGTGTAACATCAGACGATGCTCTCGCACTTGGCCGTGAGATTGGTGGAAAAGAAGGATTCCTTGTAGGGATTTCTTCAGCTGCAGCTATCTACGGAGCAATTGAAGTTGCCAAGAAATTAGGTACAGGTAAGAAAGTCCTTGCTCTAGCACCAGATAACGGCGAACGTTATTTGTCTACAGCACTCTATGAATTTGAAGTGTAGTCTCCTAAATACACTTAGCCCTTATTATAGGGCTTTTTATTTATACCTTAAAAGTAGGAACATCTCCCTATAAAGATCGACTGCATAGAAAAAAGGAAGCAATTTGGCTTCCTTTTTATTATTAGTTATTCAAGGCTGCTGCCATTGTAGCTGCAACTTCAGCTTCGAAGTCATTTGCAGCTTTTTCGATACCTTCACCAACTTCAAAGCGAGCGAACTCAACTACTGAAGCATTAACTGATTCAAGGTATGCTTCAACTGTCTTGCTGTCATCCATGATGTATACTTGTGCAAGAAGTGTGTAAGCTTGGTCAACTTTAGTGTTGTCAAGCATGAAGCGATCCATTTTACCTGGGATGATTTTGTCCCAGATTTTTTCTGGTTTACCTTCTGCAGCCAACTCAGCTTTGATGTCAGTTTCAGCTTGAGCAATCACTTCATCAGTCAATTGTGCTTTTGATCCATACTTCAAGTGTGGAAGAGCTGGTTTGTTAACCATTGCACGGCTTTCGTTATCTTGGTCGATAACGTGGTTCAATTGTGCCAACTCATCTTTAACGAATTGTTCATCCAATTCTTTGTAAGAAAGAACTGTTGGTTTCATCGCTGCGATGTGCATTGACAATTGTTTAGCAAGTGCTTCGTCTCCACCTTCAACAACTGAAATAACACCGATACGTCCACCGTTATGTTGGTATGCTCCAAAGTGTTGTGCGTCTGTTTTTTCAATCAATGCAAAGCGACGGAATGAGATTTTTTCTCCGATAGTTGCTGTTGCAGATACGTATGCAGCTTCAAGAGTTTCACCTGAAGGCATTGTCAAAGCAAGTGCTTCTTCATTATTAGCAGGTTTTCCTTCAGCAATAACTTTAGCTGTAGTATTTACCAATTCAACGAATTGAGCGTTTTTCGCAACGAAGTCAGTTTCAGCGTTTACTTCAATAACTGCTGCAACATTACCGTTAACGTAAACACCAGTCAAACCTTCTGCAGCAACACGGTCAGCCTTCTTAGCTGCCTTAGCCATACCTTTTTCACGAAGCAATTCAATCGCTTTTTCGATGTCACCGTCTGTTTCTACAAGCGCTTTTTTAGCGTCCATAACTCCGGCACCAGATTTTTCACGCAACTCTTTTACAAGTTTAGCTGTAATTTCTGCCATTTTGATTCTCCTATATTTTTTAAAAATAGGAGAGCCGGGCTAAGCCCCGCCCTCCTAGGTAATTACTAATTATATGAATTAAGCGTTGTCGCCTTCTACAACTTCAACGATTTCTTCAATTGAATCTGCTTGAGCTTCTGAAGCTGCAAATTCTGCTTCAACTGCTGCTGCATCTTCACCTTGACGTCCTTCGATGATAGCGTCAGCCAATTTAGCTGTGATCAATTTAACAGCGCGGATAGCATCATCGTTAGCTGGAATGATTACATCGATATCATCTGGATCAGTGTTTGTGTCAACCATGGCTACAACTGGGATTCCCAATTTCTTAGCTTCTTTAACAGCAATTTGCTCTTTATGTGGGTCAACTACGTACATAACATCTGGGATACGAGGCATATCTTCGATACCACCCAAGAATTTTTCAAGACGTGCACGTTGTTTGTTAAGAAGTGCAACTTCTTTCTTAGGAAGAACTTCGAAAGTTCCATCTTCTTCCATACGTTTGATTTCTTTCAAACGAGCGATACGTTTTTGGATTGTTCCCCAGTTTGTAAGAGTTCCACCCAACCAACGGTGGTTGATGAAATATTGACCTGAACGTACTGCTTCTTCAGCAACTGCATCAGCTGCTTGTTTCTTAGTACCAACAAACAATACAACTGCATCGTTAGCTGCTGCATCACGCATGAAATCGTATGCTTGGTCTGCGTATTTTACAGTTTGTTGCAAGTCGATAACGTGGATACCATTACGCTCAGTGAAGATGTACTTAGCCATCTTAGGGTTCCAGCGACGAGTTTGGTGACCAAAGTGTACACCAGCCTCAAGAAGTTGTTTCATTGAAATTACTGCCATGAGTATTTCTCCTTTTTGTTTTTTTTCCTCTTCTTGACTTCAACTCGCAAAACGACCCAAAGGCAACTGTTTCACAATTCATCAAGAATGAGTATTATCGTTCACACGACAATTTTCATTTTACCATACTTTTTCAATATTTTCAAGCGATTTTAGTAGATTTTTAAAGCAAGTTAACTATATAAATCATAAAAGAGACTCAAATCGAGCCTCTTCGTTTTATTCATTAGTTTGGATAGATATATGTTACAAAACCTTCTGAAGTCGTAGTAGGATTGAACCATCCACGTTTATTTCCGATTGTACGGTTTCCACCATAGTTTGATTCAGATACTTGGATACTTGTTGATGATGAAACAGCTGTAACCACGGCTACGTGTCCATATCCACCATCATTCCAACATGCAATGGCACCAACTTGAGGTGTAGATCCTGTACGGAATCCTGCTGCAGCTGCACTTGTAGCCCACTGTGCTCCATTACCCCAGTAATCTCCAGCCCAAGGCGCCAATGTTTTAGCTCCCCATGTACACTCACCAGTTGGATAACTTGAAGCATTTGTACTATATGTTGGACGATGTTTTACTGGTGCAGGAGTGTAGCTTGTTGATTCTGTTGAAGCACTGCTTGAAGATGATTCAGACGAACTTGACTCAGATGAACTTGATGAAGAAGTAGTAGATACTGCTTGAACCTGTGCTGTAAAAGTTGTATTTCCAGAAGCAACTACTGTTTGTTGTTGACTTGCTTGTTTAGCTTTATAAGCTGCTTCTGCTTCTGCAGCTGCTTTAGCTTCTGCTTCTGCTGCAGCTTTTTTCTCAAGTAAACTTGCTTTTTCATCCTCTGCAGTAGCCTTTTCAGCAGCAAGATTCAATTCTGCAGCTTTTAACTCAGCTTGTTTTGTAGTTAATGATTGAGCATCATCAGCTAGTTTTTGCTGATTTGCAATAACTGTATTAATTGCATCATTGTTTGCTACTTGTTTTTCAGAAATAGCTTTTTTATCTGCTTTTTGTTGTTCCAACATTTTGTTGTTTGCAGATACGATTTCACTCATTGCAGCAACACGTGAAATAGCTTCTGTAATTGATTTTGAGTTTACAATTGTATTGATGTAATTTGTTGCAGCTCCATTTGTTTGAGCACTACGAGCTTGTTTTTGTAATGAATCATTGCGAGATACAATATTCTTAGAAAGTTCTGTAATTTCACCCTCAAGCTTTTTAGATTCTGCTTGTAGTCTATCATTTTCAGATTGCAAGTTTGATTGCTCTGTTTGAATAGCAGATACTTGCTCCTGAACTTGATCAACTTGTTTTTGTGCTTCTTGTTGTTGTGCTGTTAAGTTACTAATTTTATTATCTTGAGCAGCAATTTTGTCATCAGTAGTTTCTGCATGCGCAGTTGTTAAAACAGCTACTTGAGAAACCATTACTGTACTTAATAAAAGTGACGCTAAGATTTTTTTCTTCATATTTCGTAGATACTCCTTCTTTTAAAGACATTACTAGTATACCAAAAAAAGGCCTAATGAATATTACGCCTTTGTTACATTTTTATTTCTTTCTTATAGGTAAAATTTTTCAAAAATAAACTGAAAGATAATCATCCATATAAGGTTCAAAATCATTGATGGTACTAAACTATAGACTATAAATAAAGACATACTATCCACAGTTAAACCTACCACTAATGCAAGTATATAAGCTCCCATCTCAAATAGAAAAGTCATGACAATAATTGCCAACATTCTCGTCCAACGATTCAATAAAATAACACTATTAAATTTATGGAGAAATACTCCCAACAAGACGAACAACAAAGTCGCAATCCCGATCAAGTGGAAAAAGTAAATGTCATAAACCAAACCCACTACAAAACAATAAGCTAAATAGAAATACTCTGATACTTCAATCGTCTCAAATAAGAGAAACAAAAATAGAAAATGACTGGCTAACTGTACATGGGGAAAAAATGAGCCCAAAAGCTGGCTAATATGGGCATCAATTAGAACAAAGAAAGGAAGCAATAAAAATACTCCAACTCGCTTCAACTGTCTCATTATGAATTCCCCACTAATTCTATCACACTCACATTATGAGTATCTGCACTTAATTTAACAGTTACTTCTCGTGTCAAGTAGTCCGTACTGTGCGTTGTGGCAACCACTTCACCAACAGGAATATCAGCAACGTTAAAGTTTCCTAATCCACCAGTGGTCACCTTATCTCCCACACTAATATCGCTACTACTATTTAATTGACTAATTTTTAGAACTTCATTTTCCTTGTCATAGCCAACAATAATCCCATAAATTACAGTAGAACCATGTTGAATTTTAACAGAAATCTTATCAGCATTTTCCGTATTTGTCAGAAGGTTGACCATGGTAGAGTTCTCCTCTACTTTTGAGACACTCCCAATCAAGCCACCATTTGCAATTGCTAACATATTCTCAGAAGCCCCTTTTGATTTTCCTGCATCTAAGGTCAACTCCTGCTTCCAAGATACCGGAGAACGCATAATAACATCTGCTGCCAAAGTCTTTGTAGCTTGCAATTTGGACTTCATATCAAGCAATTGGCGCAGTTGTTCATTCTCCGTCTTTAAACTTTCCGCCTCATTTGATTTAACTTCTAATTGGTAAATCTGTTTCTTCAAACTTTCATTTTCATTATATGTTCGTGTCAAATGAGCCAAATCTGATTTGACAGAATCAAACCATTGAAAAGGTTTTTGAACAACCCTATCAACCAATGAGATTCCATCTCCTAATCTTGTCACAATTATACTTGAATAAGTCGTCGCTAAGAGAGCTGACACAAGCAGAACAGTGACAAAAACAATAATGACATATTTTGATTTTTTAAAACGGTTCATATCCCTACCTTTATATCAAAAACTGTTACAGTAACTTTTTATCAATTCCTGAAAGCTACTAAGATTTTAAGAAAAATAAGCAACAACCAAATATGATAATAACAAGAATGGTCAGCGTATCCTTTCGAGTCCATTTCAATTGTCGGTATTGACTTCTACCTTTTCCACCCTGATAACCACGCGCTTCCATGGCGATAGCCAAGGAATCCGCACGTTTTAAACTTGTCGCAAAAAGAGGAATCAAAATGGGAATCATAGCCTTCACCTTTTGAACGATGCTCCCTTCTCCAAAATCAACTCCACGCGCTTTCTGTGCATTCATAATCCGCGTCGTATCATCCATCAAGGTTGGGACAAAACGCAAACTCATGGACAGCATCAAACCGATTTCATGAACTGGAACTTTCACACGCTTTAAAGGCGCTAACAAAGCTTCGACAGCTGATGCCAAACTTAAGGGCATGGTCGTTAAGGTTAACAAAGTTGAAAAGAAAATAATCAATACAAAGCGACAAAAGATAATTCCAGCTTGTTGCAAAGCATAATCCGTAATTCTCACAAACGAAAACTCAAACAAAACATTCCCATTAGAAATGAAAAACAATTGAAAGATAGTTGTGAAGGCAATCAAGAAAAACATAGATTTCAAGCCCTGAATAAAAAATGAAAGAGATACTCCTGACAAAGCAATAAATATCCCTGTCGCTATAAAAAGAATTAGATTCGTCAAGGGATTATTAGCCCAAAAAACAATTAAAATCAGTAGCATCATAGCCAGTAATTTACTACGCGGATCCAATCGGTGAACAATCGAATCCCCTGGGATATAACGCCCCAAAATCATACTATCCATTTAGCGACTCCTTGAACTCCTCTATCTTAATCGGTAATCGTTTAAATGACACGCCTCTATCAGCCAATCGTTTACAAAAGGCCGTAATTTTAGGTACTCCCAACTGCACTTCTTCCATAAAGACAACATCTTGAAAGACATCACTTGGTTTACCACCCTTAACTAAATGTCCCTTTTCCATCACATAGACTTGATTTGCATATTCAGCAACATCATCCATCAAATGCGTTACCAAGACAATGGTCATCCCTGACTGGTGGAGTTTTTTGAACAAATTCATCAGCTCTTTTCTTCCCAGGGGATCTAGGCCTGCTGTGGGCTCATCTAAGACTAATATGGCTGGTTCCATGGCAAGTATGCCTGCAATGGCGACACGTCTCATTTGTCCACCTGACAGCTCAAACGGACTGCGATTAAAAAGTGATTCATCAATTCCAACCAGATCCAGTTTCTCACGAGCAATCTGCTCCGCATCTTCTTCAGAAACTCCAAAATTTTGCGGTCCAAAAGCAACGTCTTTCAAAACCGTTTCTTCAAAAATCTGATTTTCAGCAAACTGAAATACCAAGCCAACCTGTTTTCTAATTTGACGAATATCTTTATTTTTAGAATTCGAGGTGATTAAGGTATCAAACACTCGTACACTTCCTTGACTTGGCACCAATAAACCATTTAAGAGTTGTAAAATAGTCGATTTGCCGCTACCTGTGTGCCCAATTAAAGCCGTATAAGAACCATCTTCAATTGTTAACGAAACATCCGACAAAGCTGTTGAAGCTAAGGGAGTCCCTTCTTGATATGTAAAATTCACATTTTCTAGAGCAATTCCCATAGCTTATCCTCTAGCTCACTTTCTGTCAAATAATTTTCAGGCAAATCATAGCCATTCTGGATTAAAGAATTTTTTAATTGATTAGCAAAAGGATCGTCTAATCCAATTTGATCTAAATCATTTCGAGAGAAAAGTTCTCTTGGGCTACTAGTTGATTCAATCTCCCCTTTTTTCATGACCAATACGCGATCACTCATAGCAACTTCTTCCAAATCATGTGTAATGGAAATGACCGTCATATCATAATCTTTTCGAATTCCTTTTACTGTCTCAATAAGTTCTCTACGACCCTCAGGATCCAACATACTCGTTGCTTCATCTAGGATTAAAATAGCTGGTCTTAGGGCTACAACACCTGCAATAGCCACACGTTGCTTTTGGCCACCTGATAGACGTGCTGGCTCTCTCTTTTTAAATTCCAACATGCCAACTAAAGCCAGAGCTTCCTCCACTCTCTTTTTCATTTCTTGACGAGAAAGTCCCTGATTTTCCAAACCAAAGGCAACATCATCTTCAACAGTCGCTCCAACAAATTGATTGTCTGGATTTTGAAAAACCATACCAATTTGACGACGTATATCCCAAATATTTTCCTCAGTCAAACGTTGACCATCAATTACAATCTCTCCAGATTCTGCTTCCAGTAAACCATCAATTAATCGAACCGTCGTTGATTTACCACTACCATTATGCCCTACAATCGAAAGCCATTCTCCACGTTTCACGTGAAACGTAATATCCTTCACATCATAGTATTCCTGACTTTCCTTATAGCGAAAAGAAAGATTTTTTACATCAATTATTGATTTCATTTCGAACCAAATGTCCCTTTAAATACATAGGCACTACCCTTGAAATAATCATAACCAGAGTATATAGTGAAAAACAAGGCTACATAAAGTAGAACTTGACCAATCAAAGTCCAATGTAATAGCAAGAAAATAATCGCAAACATCTGACTGAAAGTTTTAATTTTTCCAGGCATTGCTGCTGCTAAAACTGTTCCACCAGTTTCAACCAGTAAAAGCCTCAAACCTGTCACAGCCAACTCACGACAGATGATCACTGCAACAATCCAAGCTGGAGCCATACCTAACTCAATCAGCATAATAAAAGCCGACATAACTAGTAGCTTATCCGCCATAGGATCTGCAAATTTACCAAAATTACTGACCACATTCCATTTACGAGCTAAATATCCATCTAAGTAGTCTGTGATACTGGCAATAGCAAAGATAATAGCTGCTACTATATGACTGTCTATCGAATTTCCTACTGTTAAAATAAAGATAAAAATAGGTATAAAGAGAATTCGACCTATTGTTAAGAGATTGGGAATTTGTTCTTTTTTCATTCGTTTTTCCTTAATTTCTAGTAAAGGTTACAGTGATTTGTCCAGTTTGAGCTGTTAATTTCGATAAATCAACAGTCTGATTATCTACTGTTAAAGCAACACCTTTGACAACACCTAAAGTAATGGTCACAGGATTTTTTGTTGAAACTGTTGTTTCCGCACTTTTATTATCCGGTGATAAGGTCACACCACCCTCAAGCTCACTTTCTGAAACACTAACCCAACTTCTAGCATCTGAAACCGATAATTGCAATTTTGCAGTTTCCTTACTTGTTTTATAAGCGATTTCTACATAATTTCCTTCACCTGATACACTTATAACTGGTTCAATATTCGAAGAGCTACTTGATGAACTACTACTTGAAGATGAAGTTACAGAACTAGTCGAGCTTGTTGCTTGGACCACACTATAACTAGACGCAGACGAACGCTCCGGTTGAGTCTGGAGATAATTCCAAACATAATAAGTCACAAATATTACAATCGATAGGGCAAAGAGTATAAAATAAAATAAAGGTAAAAATGATGTCTTATTTTTCTTACTTGAACGTCTCCTGCCTGTCAACTCCTCTTCATCAACATCTACTTCCTCATAAGTAATCATGCTCCCAGAATCATAAGCATCCAAGACAATTCGCTCATCAAGTTCAACTGCCCACGCATACTTTCTCAAAAAAGAACGAGTATAAAATGGACTAGGAAGTTGATCAAAATCATCATCTTCCATTGCCTCCAACATATCCAACTGAATTTCTGTTTTTTTATGTAATTCTTCTAAAGTCAACCCTTGGTTGGTTCTAGCTAAACGTAAAACCTCACCAATTGTTTTTTTCCTCATACTTGTCATTCCTTCTTTCTAGTATCGATTATGATAGATTTCTACGATGGGAATATTGTAAAATCAACTATATCCCCTTCATCTATTAAGTGATGCCCTGCATCAAGGACATCCTCTAAAGTAATTTCCTGTAAAATTTTCGGCAAATCAAAGATTGTCTCACCTTGTCCAAAAGCATCATATTGCGTTGCAATAAATTCAAGAGAGTTCATGCTACTGAAAAATTCTCCAAACATCTCTCTTTTTATAATATCTAAATGATCCTCTGTAATATCTAAATCCTTTGTAAAATTACGAATAGCCTTCCTAAACTGATGAGATAAAGCAACTGGCTCTTTTGTATCCATTGTCAACATAACAAAATGAAAGCGACTTGTTACTTCAACTTCCAGAGATAAGGACGCATCAATTTTACCTGATTCATATAGTTTTTGAAAACGATCCGAAGTCCAACCAAACATCATTGCAAACAATAATTTTAATAAAATATGATATCGATAGCAATCCGCTTCAGCAACTTCTCGCTTACCTCTAACTCCAATCGCTAGTTTGGGAGAAGATACTTCCATTCTCATACTATCCGTTTGCTTTACATCTTGTAAAAGCAACTTTTCTCTTGCTACTTCCTGAACATCTGAATATTTCAGTTCTTTGCTTTCAAAGTAATTCTGTACTCGCTCTACATCAAAATTACCAACTAAAAACAAAGACATGTTTACAGGATTATAAAACCTTGTAAAATTTTCTTGCAAATTAGTTAGATTGACTTGGGAAATGGACTCCTCACTTCCAACTATATCAGTTGCTAAAGGTGTGCCAGGATATAAATTCGCTAAAGTCGAAAAGAATAAACACGAATCTGGATCATCTTGATACATTTCTCGTTCTTGCTGGATAATATCCTGCTCTCTCAGAATGGAATCTTCAGTAAAGTGTGCTGATGTTACCAATTCATCAAGTAAATCTAAATTCTCTAAGAGATAATCCGTCGATGAAAAAAGATAGTTTGTTTTTGTAAAGCTTGTAAAGGCATTGCTATCTGCACCTAGACTCGTAAAAGCAGACATTAAATCACTAGAATCTTCTCTCTCAAATAATTTATGTTCAAGAAAATGAGCAATTCCCGCAGGATATTGTTTTACATCTCCGTCAACTTCTGTGACAAGCGTATCTACCGAACCAAACTGAACAGTGACACTTCCGTAAACTTCTTTAAATTCCTTTTTAGGTAGAAGAGCTACTGTCAATCCGTTTGCCAAACGAGTTCGATAAACCATTTCTTTTACAGCTGGATAGTATTTTTCTTCAAAAACAACCTTTGTCATTCTATTCCTTCCATAAAGTAAATCGCCTGTAATTTTACATTATTAGCTGCTCTACAAATAGCTTCTTTGTCAATTTGTTCAAGCTTTTCAATCCAACTTTTAAAGTCTGCTGAAGATTTTCCAAGTAAAGAATTTTGATAAGCACGTTCAATCAATGAACCTTGATTATCTTGAGAAAGTAACAAAGATCGACGAATCATTTCCTTGGTCTGCTCTAATTCAAGCTCTGTAAAATATCCTTTTTTTAAATCAAGCAGTTGATTATTCATCATTTTACGAGCCTGGTTCCGATTTTCTCGATCGATACCAGCATACATCCTCAAGAACCCACTAAATAAATCAAGCTGACTTGAAATAGTATAAGCCAATCCAGCATTTTCACGGACATTTGTAAATAGTTTAGAGTGAGCAAATCCACCCAGTAAACCATTCATTACAATCATGGATAAATGTTGCTCATCACCATATTCAACAGGACAATGATAACCTAATTCCAAAATGGATTGTCCCACATTTTTCCGAACCATACCTTCCTGAAGGATATTGGAATAAGGTTGACAATACTGAACCTTCACATCTCCTTTTCGACCTTTAAAGCCAAATGATTCTAATACATTTTGAATTTCAACCTCATTAAAATCACCTAGGAAAAAGAAATCTATTCGATCATTGGCCAAAAATTCTTTGAAACAAGAATAAGAATTTTGTGGAGTTTCAGCTAAAATACGATTTCGTAAATCACTATATTCCAATTGGAGACGTTCATCATGAAAAAACAATTTATCCAATTCTTTATGTGCAAAATAAAAAGAATCATCCATATCAGCTGCTAAACTTGCTAGCAATTGTTTTTTCTCAATTTCAAATAAGGCCGGATCAAACCCATTATCAACTACTACGGGTGAAAAAAGAGTTTCTTTTACTAGTTCCAAAACCTGAGAAGTTAGCACATTTTTCCTACTTAAAAACTCATCACGAACATAGGTAAATGTCAATTCTACAATATGACTTTGCCCTCTTCTAAAACAATTGGTTGACATATCTGTACCATATAGACTGGCCAAGTGTCTTCTCAAAGCTTGAGAAGTGGAGTACATCTGGTTGGACGTTTCTAGCATACTCGCACTCAACATGCGACCTGCAATCGTATCGAGGGATAATGGAGAGGTAAAACGCACGGTAATTTTGTTCGTTTTAAACTTCTTTGATTGGATAAAATGTGTTGAAATTCCATACACTAACTCCATGATTTACCTCCTTATATACAGACTTCTATTATATCACGAAAACCTGAAATTTTCTTGTTCTCTGTAACACTTTTGAAATAAAAATCGCTTACATTACTCCTTGTTTCTCTCACTATTTTTAGGAAAATATGGTATAATACCAAAGATTGAGGTGAATTATGGAATACAAATTATTTGAAGAATTTATTACCCTCCAAGCACTACTCAAAGAACTTGGAATTACACATAGCGGAGGAGCTATCAAATCATTTCTCTCTGAACATTCTGTTTACTTTAATGGGGAATTAGAGAGTCGTCGTGGTAAAAAACTTCGTATTGGTGATAAAGTTGACATCCCTGACATGAATATTGACATCTTGTTGACACAACCTACTTCTGAAGAACAAGATGAATACCAAGCTGATAAAGTTGAAAAAGAACGAATCGCTAAACTTGTTAAGGAGATGAATAAAGGAGTAAAAAAAGACAAATCAAAACCTACTTCATCACCCAAAAGCAAACAAGCTCCGCGATTCCCTGGTAGATAATCATGTGGCTACAACACCTATCTCTCAAAACTTTTCGTAACTACAAAGAGACGAAAATAGACTTTAATCCTAAATTAAATATCTTTTTAGGACGTAATGCGCAAGGTAAAACAAATATGTTAGAGGCTATCTATTTTTTAGCCTTAACACGCAGTCATCGAACTCGAACAGATAAAAATCTCATTCATTTTGATGAGGAACAACTTCATCTTTCAGGTCTCGTTCAGAAAAAAACTGGATCCATTCCTCTAGAAATCGAACTAACACAAAAAGGCCGTGTGACAAAAGTTAATCACTTAAAACAGGCACGACTTTCAGATTATGTCGGACACATGAATGTTGTCTTATTTGCTCCTGAAGATTTACAACTAATTAAAGGAGCACCTTCAGTTCGACGAAAATTCATTGATATGGAGCTTGGACAAATTAAGCCCATCTATCTATCAGACTTAACCAATTATAACCACATCCTAAAACAAAGAAACACTTATCTAAAATCAGCTCAAAAAATAGATGAAACCTTCCTTTCAGTCTTAGATGATCAGCTAATCGATTATGGATGTCGTGTAATGAATCACCGCTTAGATTTCATAAAAAAACTAGAATATTTTGGCCGTAAGAAACATTTTGAACTCTCTAATCAGATTGAAGAGTTGTCAATATCCTATCAATCTTCTGTCAAGCTAACTGACAAAGAAGGCTTATCCGAATCTTTCAAAATTGCTTTAGAAAAAAGTAGATCCAGAGATTTATTTAAAAAGAATACTGGTGTCGGTCCTCATCGAGATGACATTTCTTTTTATATAAATGGGATGGATGCTAGTTTTGGAAGTCAAGGTCAACATCGTAGTCTCGTCCTCTCTATAAAATTAGCAGAAATCGAGTTAATGGAAAGTATTACTACAGAATCTCCGATATTATTGCTTGACGATGTTATGAGCGAACTTGACAACACTCGACAACTAAAATTATTAGAAACAATTTCTCATTCAATCCAAACCTTTATCACAACAACCAGCTTAGATCATCTTCAAAATCTGCCAGAAAATCTAAGTATCTTCACTATTCAGGATGGTAAAGTTACTGTAAATGAAAATTGACAACATTGTAAAAGAACTCCTGTTTTTACTGGAGTTCTTTTCATTGTTTTTTTACATAGAATAATTTGGTGCCTCATTAGTAATTTGTACATCATGAGGATGGCTCTCTTTCAAACCAGCACCAGACATTTCAATAAATTGAGCATTATCGTGTAGTTCTTTAAGGTTAGCTGCACCACAATAACCCATACCAGAGCGAATACCACCAATCATTTGGAAGACAATGTCAGCTGCAGCTCCTTTATAAGCAACACGACCTTCAATTCCTTCTGGAACAAGTTTGTTTGCTTCATTGACAGAACCTTGGAAGTAACGATCGCTTGAACCTTTTTTCATAGCAGCAATTGATCCCATACCACGGTAAGTCTTGAACTTACGTCCTTGGAAGATTTCAGTCTCACCTGGAGCTTCATCAGTTCCAGCAAACATTGATCCAAGCATAACAGCATTTCCACCTGCAGCAAGGGCTTTTACGATATCTCCAGAATACTTGATTCCACCGTCAGCAATGATCGTTTTACCATATTCACGCGCAACAGCTGCAGCATCGTAGATAGCTGTTACTTGCGGAACACCAACACCAGCAATCACACGAGTAGTACAGATTGAACCTGGTCCAATCCCAACCTTGACAACATCTACACCTGCTTCGTAAAGTGCGCGCGCTCCCTCAGCAGTTGCAATATTTCCAGCAATCAAAGTACGATCTGGGAAGTGAGCACGAATCTCAGCAATTTTACGCAAGACACCTGCAGAATGACCATGTGCAGTATCAATAACAATCGCATCCGCTCCTGCTTCAAAAAGAGCCTCTGCACGTTCAAATGTATCTGAAGTAACACCTACTGCACCTGCAACTAATAGACGACCAAACTCATCTTTAGCAGCATTTGGAAACTCAATAACTTTTTCAATATCTTTGATAGTAATCAAACCAGAAAGACGACCTTCTTCATCTACTAAAGGAAGTTTCTCAATACGGTGCTCTTGAAGAATACTCTCAGCTGTTGCAAGATCTGTACCCACAGGAGCAGTAACAAGATTTTCACTAGTCATATGATTTGAGATTGGTTGGTTATAATCTGAAATAAAACGAAGATCTCGGTTTGTCAAAATACCAACCAATTTACGATTTTCAAGTGTTTCAACAACTGGAACACCACTGATGCGGTAACGCCCCATAAGCTCATCTGCTTCAGCAATTGTATGTTCAGGCGTCAAGAAGAACGGATCAATAATAACTCCATTTTCAGAACGTTTTACCTTACGAACCTCGTCTGCTTGTTGAGCAATTGACATGTTTTTATGGATAACTCCGAGACCACCTGCACGAGCAATAGCAATGGCCATTTGACTCTCTGTAACTGTGTCCATGGCAGCGGTAATAATTGGGATATTTAAAGTCAAATTATCTGCCAATTTAGTTGTTAAATCAGCATCGTTAGGCAACACATGACTTTCAGCTGGAATAAGCAATACATCATCAAAGGTAAAACCTTTTTTCAAAAATTTAGTGTCCCAATTAGACATTCGAAGTTTCCTCTTTTCTTTCTTTTTGAGCTTGACTCTTTTTATATTGTATCTATCATACCATTCTATAAAAATTTGTCAAATGTTACAGGGGTAAATAAAAAACTATCTTTTCTTCTAGATAGAAATGATAGTTTCTTGTAAAATAAACTTAGTTAAAGTAATGGAGTCCCATTGCTCCTTTAACCTCAGATAGGGTTTGACCTGCAACTTCACGCGCTCTTTCACTACCTTTTTGAAGCATATTATAAACTTCTCCCATATCCTTAGCAAATTCGATACGGCGCTCACGAATAGGACCCAGTTCACGTTCTAATATTTCAAGTAGATAACGCTTGGTCTTCACATCACCAAGACCACCTCGTTGATAATGTTCTTTCATGTCAGCAATTTCTTGAGCATCTTCTAGACGACCAAAAACATCTAGATAATGGAAAACCATATTTCCTTCAATTTTACCTGGATCCTCAACGCGGATATGATTTGGATCTGTATACATACTCATTACTTTTTTACGCAAAGTATCCGCATCATCAGCTAAATAAATACCATTATTGAGTGATTTAGACATTTTAGCATTCCCATCTAAACCAGGCAAACGCCCTGCTCTCTCATTTTCTGGATAAATACCTTCCGGTTCTACCAAGACATCACAGTTATATGCATTGTTAAAAGAACGAACAATTTCACGAGTCTGCTCAATCATTGGTTTCTGATCTGTCCCAACAGGAACATAGTTGGCCTTAAAGGCTGTGATGTCAGCTGCTTGTGCAATTGGATAAACCAAAAATCCTGTTGGAATGCTTTCTCCAAATCCCTTCTGAGCAATTTCTGTCTTGACAGTTGGATTGCGCTCCAAACGTGCTAATGACACTAAATTCATATAATACATAGACAACTCAGCCAACTCTGGAATCTGGCTTTGAATAAAAATAGTTGACTTACTTGGATCCAATCCAACTGCAAGGTAATCCAAAGCCACATTTCCGATAGACTCTACAATGGTTTGAGGGTCTTTAGCATGATCTGTCAAGGCTTGTTGGTCAGCCAAGAACACAAACATATCATACTTATCCTCTTCCTGTAATAATACTCGATTTTTGAGACTTCCAACATAATGTCCAATATGCAATTTTCCTGTTGGACGGTCTCCTGTTAAAATAATGGGTTTAGTCATTTTGTTCTCCTTCGATATAGTCCCTTCAATTATAGCATTTTTTTAATGAAATAACCGTAATTTATCAAAATAAATCAGCCTTGCTATTTACGGATTTGTGTAAAGTATGCTGTAAATTTAATTTACACAAAATTGACAGATAAAAATTTGAATATTTCCGTATTTTCTAGTAGAATAAATATATTACATATATAGGAGAAAAACATTGCTTACAGTATCTGATGTTTCACTACGTTTTAGTGATCGCAAACTTTTTGATGATGTCAATATCAAATTTACAGAAGGAAATACTTACGGATTGATCGGTGCTAATGGTGCCGGAAAATCAACCTTTTTAAAAATTTTAGCTGGAGATATCGAACCTACTACTGGTCACATCTCTCTTGGTCCAGATGAACGTCTCTCTGTTCTTCGTCAAAATCACTTTGACTATGAAGATGAACGTGCCATTGATGTTGTTATCATGGGAAATGAAAAACTTTATAGCATCATGAAAGAGAAAGATGCCATCTACATGAAGGAAGATTTCTCAGACGAAGATGGAGTGCGTGCTGCAGAACTTGAAGGAGAGTTTGCCGAGCTTGGAGGATGGGAAGCAGAAAGTGAAGCCTCTCAACTCCTTCAAAACCTAAATATCCCAGAAGAATTGCACTATCAAAATATGAGCGAATTGGCCAACGGTGAAAAAGTAAAGGTTCTCCTCGCCAAAGCACTTTTTGGTAAACCAGATGTCCTTCTTTTGGACGAGCCGACCAATGGTTTGGATATCCAATCAATTACATGGCTAGAAGACTTCTTGATTGATTTTGATAACACCGTTATCGTAGTATCACACGACCGTCACTTCTTAAACAAAGTATGTACTCACATGGCCGACCTTGACTTCGGAAAAATCAAACTCTATGTCGGAAACTATGACTTCTGGAAGGAATCTTCTGAACTCGCTGCTAAATTGCTAGCAGACCGTAATGCTAAAGCAGAAGAAAAAATTAAACAATTGCAAGAATTCGTTGCTCGTTTCTCTGCTAATGCTTCTAAATCAAGGCAAGCAACATCACGTAAGAAAATGCTTGATAAGATTGAACTTGAAGAAATTGTACCATCTAGTCGTAAATATCCATTTATCAACTTTAAAGCGGAACGTGAGATTGGTAATGATCTCTTGACAGTAGAAAATCTAACTGTAAAGATTGATGGTGAGACTATTTTAGATAATATCAGCTTTATCTTGCGTCCAGGTGATAAGACAGCGCTTATTGGACAAAATGACATCCAAACGACTGCATTAATTCGTGCAATCATGGGGGACATTGACTATGAAGGAACTGTCAAGTGGGGAGTAACTACTAGCCGTTCTTACTTGCCAAAAGATAACTCGGCAGATTTTGCAGGAGGAGAGTCAATCCTTGACTGGTTGCGTCAATTCGCAAGTAAAGAAGAAGATGACAATACTTTCCTACGTGGCTTCCTCGGCCGTATGCTCTTCTCTGGAGATGAGGTTAACAAACCTGTAAATGTCTTGTCAGGGGGAGAAAAAGTTCGTGTCATGCTTTCAAAACTCATGCTCTTAAAATCAAATGTCCTTGTACTTGATGATCCAACCAATCACTTGGACTTGGAATCTATCTCAAGCTTGAATGATGGATTGAAAAACTTTAAAGAATCAATCATCTTTGCCAGCCATGACCACGAGTTTATTCAAACTCTAGCCAACCATATCATTGTCTTGTCTAAAAATGGCGTCATTGACCGTATCGATGAAACCTATGATGAATTCCTAGAGAATGCAGAAGTACAAGCAAAAGTTAAAGAACTTTGGAAAGACTAAAAAAATTCAAAACTCAGTTGGGTTAACCAGCTGAGTTTTCTAACATTTTATGAGGTAACATGAAATTATTTTTTAAAACATATTGGACCTATTTTGTTTCTTTCATCATTCCCATAATCATTATGATAGGAGTATATCTATCTCAAGGTATCTACTGGAATAGCGATACATCTCCACTATTAGGAGATGGGTTTCATCAATACGTTATTTTTGATATAGCTCTAAGAAATATCCTACACGGAAATGGTAGTTTGTTCTACACCTTTACAAGTGGCCTCGGATTGAATTTCTATGCCCTATCTAGTTATTACTTGGGTAGTTTCCTTTCACCACTAGTTTACTTTTTTGATCTAACGAATATGCCAGATGCTGTCTATCTGACAACTCTCTTAAAATTTGGATTGATTAGTTTGTCAACTTACTTTAGCTTAGATAAATTATTTCAATCGATTCCTAAGCCTTTAAAACTAGCTTTATCTACTTCCTATGCTCTGATGAGTTTCACTGTCAGTCAATTAGAGATAAAAACCTGGCTAGATGTTTTTATCTTGATTCCTTTAATTATAACTGGTTTGCAGCTACTGATAACTGAAAAGAAATTCCTATTGTACTTTACAAGTCTGTCAATCTTATTTATCCAAAACTATTATTTTGGCTATATGACAGCATTGTTTCTTATTTTCTGGTATCTCTGTCAAATTTCTTGGGACTTTAAAACTCGAAAATCATCTTTTCTTGATTTCATAATCACCTCCGTTTTAGCTGGTATGGCTAGTTTGATTCTGACTCTTCCTACTCTGTTTGATTTACAGACACATGGGGAAAAATTGACTGAAGTTACAAAGTTTCAAACTGAAAGTAGCTGGTATCTTGATTTTTTTGCTAAGCAATTCATTGGTTCCTTTGATACAACAAAGTATGGGGCTATCCCAATGATTTTTGTCGGACTACTCCCCTTTATTTTGACCATTTTATTTTTTACGCTGAAATCTATTAAGTTTCACGTGAAACTTATCTATGCAATCTTCTTTACATTTCTAATTACAAGCTTTTATATTGAAGCTCTTGATTTATTTTGGCAAGGCATGCATACTCCAAACATGTTTTTACATCGCTATGCTTGGATTTTCTCTACCTTGTTAATTTACACAGCAGCGGAAGTCTTAAATCGTCTGAAAGAAATTAAAATATGGAAATTTTTAGTTTCGCTTTTTCTTATAGTAACAGGATTTTTAGCTACCATCTATCTAAAATCACATTATTCTTTTTTAACAGATTTGAATATTCTGCTGACTCTTGAATTTTTAGTTGTCTATTCGCTTTTACTCCTTGCAGTTATCAAAAAGTTTATCTCTGTAAATCTGTTTGCCATTCTAATCTCTTTATTTATAATGGTTGAAATGAGTTTAAATGCTTCATCTCAAATAGACGGAATTGCTAAAGAATGGGGCTTTGCTTCTCGAAGTGCATATAATCGAGATATCCCAGCTATGGAATCTTTCTCAACATATATTGGAAATCAATTTACTCGTACTGAGAAACTAGAGACTCAGACAGGAAATGACAGTATGAAATTCAACTACAATGGAATCTCTCAATTTTCATCTGTTCGAAATCGTTCAGCAAGCTCTACTTTGGATAAACTTGGGTTTAAATCCTCTGGGACTAATCTCAATCTACGCTATGCAAATAATAGTATTTTGGCTGATAGTTTATTTGGCATCCAGTATAATATCTCAGAAAACCCTATTGATAAGTATGGTTTCCAAGATGTATATCAAAAAGATAATCTTACCCTATATGAAAATCAATACTCTCTTCCGATTGCATTTGCTAGTCAATCTGTTTACAATGATGTCAAGTTCACTGAACACACTCTAGATAATCAGGCCTCGTTTTTAAATCAACTTGCTAACGTCGATTTTGATTATTTTTCTCCAATCCCCTATGAAAAAACTGAAAATACTAATGATTTGACTAGTGTCACAAGTTCTTCAAATGAGGATGCATCAATACAGTATCAAATTGAAGTGCCAGAAAACAGCCAAGTTTATCTTTCTTTCACAAACCTTCACTTTTCTAATGACAAACAAAAAAAGGTTGACATCCTTGTCAATGGGAAAAAGAAAACTTTTACAACTGATAATGTCTTCTCCTTCTTTAATCTAGGCTATACAAAAGAGAAAAAGATTTTCAATATCAATGTTAGTTTCCCTGGAAATTCACAAGTATCATTTGAATCTCCTACCTTCTATCGTTTAGATACCAAAACTTTCACCGAGGCAATTCAAAAAATTAAAGAACAGCCTGTAACAGTATCAACTTCTAAAAACAAAGTTTTTGCTACATATGATGTCCAACAAGATACATCTATTTTCTTCACCATTCCTTATGACAAAGGTTGGTCTGCCTACCAAGATGGTAAGAAAATAGAAATTAAACAAGCTCAAACTGGATTTATGAAAGTTGACGTTCCCAATGGGAAAGGAACTATTACACTTTTCTTCATTCCCAATGGTTTTATTACTGGAGCAATCTGTTCCTTTACTTCTCTTTTACTATTTGGAATCTATAATCACAAACGAAAGTCATCTAAGACATAAAAAATCGACCAGTTGGTCGATTTTTTTAATCTTCTTCCATTTTCTTAGGTTGATAGGCTAACATACCTAAACAAATAAATAGTACTAATATAACGGCAAGGAAAATGACTTGATGATGAATATTTCCTGTCATAGAGATTGTTTGTCGTAATCCCGAAACTGAATAACTCATTGGTAACCAAGGATTAATGGCTCTAAAGAAATCATTTGTCAAAGCAAGTGGGTAAGTACCTGCACTTGATGCTAACTGTAATAAAAGCAAAATAAGAGAAAAGAAAGCTCCTATACGGCTATTCCATGTTGTTAAAGCGGTCACCATGGACATGAATACTAAACTTGTTAGGATAATGAGGATAAATGTTCTCATCTCATGATTTGCAGTTAGACCAATAAGATGAACTCCTCCATATACCAAAATTCCTGCTAAAATAGCTATCATACCATTTATTTCAGCTCTAGATTTCAACCAAGACCAACGGCTCTCTGGATGACGTCCTGAAGGCAGCTTCGCAAAGATCATATTTGTTGATATTGCTGCAACAAAAAGAGCAACTGATATCATATAAGGAGCCATTGCGATTCCATTTACAGGAACTTGGTCATTGTCTGTTTTGGAAAGATTGAGTGGATTTGACAAAATCTCTGCATTTTTAGATTCCGTTGATGCTGATTTAAGTTGATCACTAGCATTACTTAGTCCTTGTCCTAAAGAAGCAACTCCTGTCTGTAAATCTTCCAATCCAGAAGTTAACTTTGTTCCACCTTCTGCAAGCTTCCAAGATCCATCTGCCAATTTATTAGCTCCATTCTCTAATTGAGAAGCACCTGAAATTAACTGACTGGATTTGTCAGCTAGTTGGCTAGAGCCTGACTGTAATTTATCAACTCCTGCTATCAATTCTTGACTCTTTTGATTCAATTGGTTAGAGCCAGTTGATAATTTTTCAATACCAGACACTAATTCCGGAGTTTTTTCAACTAATTGACCAACTCCTGCTGTCAAGTTAGAAGATTTTTGTGTCAAGGTAGTTGAGCCTGAAACTAGTTGATCCAGACTACCTGTCAAGGTGGAATTCTTTTCACTTAGTTGACTTGCGCCTTGAGAAACTTTATCAACACCTGCAGTATATGCATTTACACCCGATGTAATAGACTGACTGGCAGGAACTAATTTGCTAGCAACAGCTCCTTGTATCTCTGTTAATCCACTTGACAATCCTGTTAAAGAAGTAGAAGCAAGCGGTAATACTTGATTAACTTGATTTTTTAATATCGAAAGATTAGAAGATTGATTTTGTAAGTTTTCTAAACTTCCTTGTAAACCTTGAACTAAAGCTACAATTGACTGTGCTGATTGAATACTATCAGTCGAATTTTGAGATACAGAAGCACTTATCTCAGCTTGTTGCTCACTTGTCAAAGATTGATAAGCTGCTGTCGATTGAATATTAGCTAATGTAGTCGCTTTATCAGACTGAGCACTTGCTAACATTTGATTAGAAAGAGATACTATACTTGATAAAACAGAATCTAATTGTTTTGTATCTCCAACATCAATATTTTGAATAGCTTGATTTAACTGATTCAAACCAGAAGATAATTGAGCAATTTGATCTTTTTTCTCAGATGAAGCATCTAACTTGCTAGAAAGTTGTTGAATTCCTTCACTTAATTGCTCCATACCCATTCGAAGTGTAGCTGATTGATTGGATAACTGATTAGCACCTGTTGCAAGACTTCCCACTCCGTTTGTATAAGCACTAACACCAGATGAAAATTGATTAAGACCAGCATTGAGCTGAGAAACACCGCCAGTATAGGACTCTACACCAGTATATAGTTGATTGATTCCTCCTACTAATTCAGGACTTTTAGAAGATAATTGACCTAATCCGCTATCTAATTGACTCACTGCACCAGTATATGTAACTAAACCACTATTAAAATTTCCTAAGCCAAGATGAAGTTGTTCAACACCAGAGACATAAGAGGATAATCCTTTAGTAAACTGCTCCGTTCCATTTAAAAATGTTAAACTTGAATCTGCTAAAGAGTTTAGGTTAGTAGTTAATGTTTGACTTCCTGCCACTAACTGATTCGCTCCATCAGTTAGTTTTTCACTTCCAGAAGCTGCTTGACTCATACCATCCTTTAAATCGACCATTTTGTTGAATAAAGCTTTAGTATAGGTCTCGGTTACATTGGTAGAAACACTCTGCTTTAATTGTGTCATTGCAGAATCACTCATCTTGCTGGCAATAAAGCTATGACCACTTGAAGTCTGATAATCGATTTGCATTTGCTCTGGGTGATCCGTTAAAATAGAAGCTGCTTTTTCAGACAAGTCACTTGGCAAAGTGACTACCATATAATAATCACCGTTTTCTAGACCCTTCTTACCTTCTTCTTCATCTACAAAATGAAAATCCAATGATTTATTTTGCTCTAAATTAGACACCATGTCTTTTCCTATAGACATGCTATTACCATTATAGGAAGCCTCTTTATCATTATTGACAACTGCCACAGGTAAGTCAGACACTTGACCATATGGATCCCACATTGATGACAAAAATATGATATTGTACAGAGCGGGAATAAGAGAAATCCCTATCATGACAATAATAAAAGTTGGTTTTTTAAAAATTGCTTTCCATTCTTTAAACATAGTTTCTCCTTTTTTAAACATATTGTCTAAAATTTTGATATAATAGATTATACAATAAAAAATCTAAATTACAAGATAAAAAATCCATTTTTAGACATATAGTCTAATTTGTTTATAAGGAGGAAATATGCAAGAAAGTAACAAACGCTTAAAAACAAAGCGAACTATTGAAAATGCTATGGTACAATTACTGATGGAACAGCCATTTGATCAAATTTCTACTGTCAAGTTAGCAGAAAAAGCCGGAATTAGTCGTTCCAGCTTCTATACTCACTATAAGGATAAGTATGATATGATTGAGCACTATCAAAGCAAACTATTTCATACATTTGAATATATTTTTCAAAAACATGCTCATCACAAAAGAGACGCTATTCTAGAAGTATTTGAATATCTAGAGTCAGAACCACTTCTAGCTGCCCTTCTTTCTGAAAATGGGACCAAAGAAATCCAAAATTTCTTACGAAATAAACTTCATATCATGCTCAGTACAGATTTACAAAAGCGATTTATGCAACTGAATCTCAATACCACTGAATTAGAATACAGTAGCATCTATCTAACTCACGCACTTTTTGGTGTCTGCCAAACTTGGATTGCACATGGAAAAAAAGAAAGTCCTCAAGAAATAACAGACTTCCTTATGAAGATGCTTGGTGATACAAATTGATACAAAAAAGGGAACAACACTATGTTCCCTTTTATCTATACTCCGCCAGTAGGACTCGAACCTACGACATCATGATTAACAGTCATGCGCTACTACCAACTGAGCTATGGCGGATAAAATAGTCCGTACGGGATTCGAACCCGTGTTACCGCCGTGAAAAGGCGGTGTCTTAACCCCTTGACCAACGGACCGTCTATCTGTAGCAGATATAACCATTATATCAATTTCTTACTAATTGTCAATCACTTTTGAGATTTTTTCTCTAGAATATCTTTTAATTTTCTAATTTTTAATCTTGAAATAGGACAACGATGGTCTTCATAGAAAACAATTTCTAGATTTTTTCGATCAATTTCTCTGATATTGCCTATATTTACCAAAAATGACTTATGAGGAGAATAAAATCTCTGAGTATGTTTGTCCTTTTCCTGAATATCTGTCATGGTACCGTAAAACTCTTTGGCAAAATTCTTACCAATAATACGCAATTTATGAGAAACTCCTGTCGTTTCAATATACAAAATATCATGGTAAGGAATTTTTAAATCATTTCCCTTGTAATTGTAGTCAAAATAATCTACCACATCTTTATTTTCAAGTAACATACTCTTCGTGTAGAAGATATTTTGCTCAATTCTCTTCTTAAATAACTCATCATTGATATCCTTATCAACAAAATCTAAGGCTGATACCTGGTATTTATAGGTTAGAGTTGCAAACTCTGATCGACTTGTGATAAAGACGATAATAGCGTAAGGATTGTAATGACGAATGAGCTGAGCCACTTCAAATCCCTTTTTCTCAATTCCATGAATATCGATATCTAGGAAATAAAGCTGATTTACTTCATCATTTTCAATGTATTCTTCAAATTCACGGACTTTTCCCGTTGTTTTGTATGATATTGGAATATTCGATTCTTTCGAAATTTCATCCAATATTCTCTCTAGTCTCACTTGATGTTCAATAACATCTTCTAAAATTAAAACTTTCATTCAAATTCCCTCTTAAATCTAATGATTTGTCTAAATGTACTACCTTCCATCTCTGTTTCTAAAATAATATTGTTGTACTTATCTAATAGTTCTTTCACATTATTTAGGCCGACTCCGCGATTTCTTCCCTTAGTAGAGAATCCTAAGGCAAACAGATCTCCTGAAGGAGTCATCGTCATTTTACATGAATTCTGAATCACAATAACTGTTTCAGTTTCCATCTTAATAACTGCTACTTCCATCTGCTTTTTATAGCTATCAGCTGAACCTTCAACAGCATTGTTCAATAAAACGCTCATGATACGAACCAAATCCAGCAGGTCTATTGGTAGTCTAGTAATTATATCTTTTACTTCCAGTGTAAACTCTACACCATTATTTCGAGCATAGACAATGGACTGAGCAACCAAACTTCGTAAAGCTGAATCTTCTATGTTGTTCAAATCAAAGTAAGTGTACTTATCTGAACGCAGTTTGTGATTAGCTTTGACCAAAACTTCATTGTAAACTCTGTCAATTTCCTGTAAATTACCACTGTCAATTGCCATCTGCATGCTGACAAGCATCCCAGCATAATCATGTCGAAAACCACGGATTTCATTATACAGACCGACAATTTCATCTGTGTAATTTTGTAAATGTTTCTGTTCAAATTTTTTCTGCTTCAACGCAATCTCTTTCTCCATTTGAACTTTATGAGAATTCATTGCAAAGAAGGTCAAAAGGAGAGAGATAAAGACAATAGATGATAAAATACTTCCAAAACTATTCAAATGTTTAATCGTACTTACCATATTTGAAACGAAAGATACAATATGGAGCAGTAGTAAGGCAAAAAATACTTTTTTCAAGAAAGTATAAAGGTAGTCCTTGTCAAAATAGTCTAGTTCCAAATGGAAATAATGAATGATTTTTAAGACAACAAAATAGGTCAACACCGTTACAACGGAAAAGAATGAGTAATAATATTGTAAAACAAAATTGTCTCCTGTTATAGAGGAGAAAGTTACGGACAGAAAGTTATGAGTGCTCTCATATAAAAGAGATAGTAGTAAACTTAGAAATAGTCCTCTATCCCTCTCATACTGTTTAATCCATCGAAAATAGGAATATAAGCCCAAAGGAAATAAAAATGTTACAATCCCTAACCCATTTAAAGATAGAAAATAGAAGGGAAGTTCAAGTACTACTTCTACTAGTAATGTATAAGCACCAAAAACGTATAGCTCTTTTCTATTTATTTGACCTTTACAAATTAAATGGTAACTGTGACTAATGATTACAAAATAAATAATAACTAACCCAAATCCAAATAAATCCATTACTCTTTCCCCTTATTTCATTACTTTTTTCGTGGGAAAATAAAATCAAGGAGGATTTTTGGCAGCCTACTTTCCCCACCTTTAATCTTTTGCAAGTCTTTTTCCTTCAAGGCTTCAAACTGTTCCAATTTAACTGTGTTTTTCATAATAAAATCTCCTAAAATGTTTTTTTGTAAGCTAACTTACAAAAACTATTATACAAAATGGAATTTCGTTTTATATAAAATTCTCTCAACTGTCAATTTTTTCTCCCCAAGTGTACTTTTTTAAGAAAAAAGCTGGGAAAATTCCCAGCTTTGCTACTATATTGATCCCAGCAGGATTCGAACCTGCGACCGTTCGCTTAGAAGGCGAATGCTCTATCCAGCTGAGCTATGAGACCTAACATGTCTATTCTACCAAAAATTCAATTGAAAGTCAATTTTCTATTTATGATAGGGCGAGCCCTGCTGTATTGTAAAAGCGCGATAGATTTGTTCAACAAGGACTAGTCTCATTAACTGATGGGGCAAGGTTAAACGACCAAAACTAACAGAGAGATTGGCTCTCTTTTTTACATCCTGTGCTAATCCCAGACTCCCTCCAATAATAAAAGTAAGAGTAGAAAATCCTTTTATAGAAGCTTCTTCTAAATGCTTACTAAATTCTTCTGAGGAGAAAGTTTTCCCTTCAATGGCTAACACAATAACAAAATCACGGTCACCAACTTTTGATAAAATTCTCTGACCTTCTATTTCTAAAATCTTTTGATTTTCTGATTCACTGGCCCTATCTGGTGTTTTTTCATCTGCTAGCTCTATCATTTCAAGCTTAGCAAATCGAGAAATTCGTTTTGAATACTCTGCTATGCCATCTTTTAAATATTTTTCTTTCAGTTTCCCAACTGTTACAACTTTAATTTTCATGATTCTATTCTAACATATTCTCTATTTTTTCACATCTTATTCACAAAATAAAAGGTTAATTTTAGCCGAGAAAACCACAGATTTTTGAAAGTTATCCACAATCTGTGAAAAACTTTTGTTTTTAAGTTATAATTAAGCTAGTCAGTTTATACTTTCAGTAATTTCAAACATATGGAGGCAAATATGAAACATCTAAAAACATTTTACAAAAAATGGTTTCAATTATTAGTCGTTATCGTCATTAGCTTTTTTAGTGGAGCCTTGGGTAGTTTTTCAATAACTCAACTCACTCAAAAAAGTGGTGTAAGTAACTCCAACAACAATAGCACTATCACACAGACTGCCTATAAAAACGAAAATTCAACAACACAGGCTGTTAACAAAGTAAAAGATGCTGTTGTTTCTGTTATCACTTATTCGGCCAACAGACAAAATAGCGTATTTGGCAATGATGATACTGACACAGATTCTCAACAAATCTCTAGTGAAGGATCTGGGGTTATTTATAAAAAGAATGACAAAGAAGCTTACATTGTTACTAACAATCACGTTATAAATGGCGCCAGCAAAGTAGATATTCGCTTGTCAGATGGGACTAAAGTACCTGGAGAAATCGTCGGAGCAGATACTTTCTCTGATATTGCTGTCGTCAAAATCTCTTCAGAAAAAGTGACTACAGTAGCTGAATTTGGTGATTCTAGTAAGTTAACCGTAGGAGAAACTGCTATTGCTATTGGTAGCCCATTGGGTTCTGAATATGCAAATACTGTTACTCAGGGTATTGTATCTAGTCTCAATCGAAATGTGTCCTTAAAATCTGAGGATGGACAAGCTATTTCTACAAAAGCCATCCAAACTGATACTGCTATTAACCCAGGTAACTCTGGTGGCCCACTAATCAATATTCAAGGACAGGTTATCGGAATTACCTCAAGTAAAATTGCTACAAATGGAGGAACCTCTGTAGAAGGTCTTGGTTTCGCAATTCCTGCAAATGACGCTATCAATATTATTGAACAGTTGGAAAAGAACGGAAAAGTGACGCGTCCAGCTTTGGGCATCCAAATGGTCAATCTCTCAAATATTAATACAAGTGATATTAGAAGACTTAATATTCCAAGCAGTGTAACATCTGGTGTAGTTGTTCGTTCTGTACAAAGTAATATGCCTGCCAATGGTCACCTTGAAAAATACGACGTTATTACAAAAGTAGATGACAAAGATATTGCTTCATCAACAGACTTACAAAGTGCTCTTTACAATCATTCTATCGGAGACACCATTAAGATAACTTACTATCGTAACGGTAAAGAAGAAACTACATCTATTAAACTTGACAAGAGTTCAGGTGATTTAGAATCTTAATTGACATCTATGTAAAGAAAACTTTACATAAGAGAAAAGATGTGTTAGTGTAGAATCATGGAAAAATTTGAAATGATTTCTATCACGGATATACAAAAAAATCCCTATCAACCTCGAAAAGAATTTGATAGAGAAAAACTACATGAACTAGCACAGTCTATCAAAGAAAATGGGGTCATTCAACCTATTATTGTTCGTCAATCTCCTGTTATTGGTTATGAAATCCTTGCAGGAGAGAGACGCTATCGGGCTTCACTTTTAGCTGGTCTAAGGTCTATCCCAGCTGTTGTTAAACAACTTTCAGACCAAGAGATGATGGTCCAATCCATCATTGAAAATTTACAGAGAGAAAATTTGAATCCAATAGAAGAAGCACGCGCCTATGAATCTCTCGTAGAGAAAGGATTTACCCATGCTGAAATTGCAGATAAAATGGGGAAGTCTCGTCCTTATATCAGTAACTCGATTCGTTTGCTTTCCTTACCAGAACAGATTATCTCAGAAGTAGAAAATGGCAAACTATCACAAGCCCATGCGCGTTCGCTAGTTGGGTTAAATAGGGAACAACAAGACTATTTCTTTCAACGAATTATTGAGGAAGACATTTCTGTAAGAAAGTTAGAAGCTCTTCTGACAGATAAAAAACAAAAGAAACTGCAAAAAACTGATCATTTCATACAAAATGAAGAAGAACAGTTAAAAAAACTACTCGGACTAGATGTAGAAATCAAACTGTCTAAAAAGGACAGTGGAAAAATCATTATTTCTTTTTCAAATCAAGAAGAATACAGTAGAATTATCAACAGCCTGAAATAAGGCTGTTCTTTTATTTTTTTACCTCACAAGGTTATCCACTATTTTTTTCAGTAAAAAGCTTAATAAATCAATAATTTCTGATTTTATCCCCAACCTGTGGATAAAGCTTGATAACATTGTGGATTATTTTTCACAGCTTGTGGAAAATTCTTACTATCTATGGTAAAATAAGTCTAGCATTAAACTTTTAAATAGTAAAGGAGGAGAAAGGATTGAAAGAAAAACAATTTTGGAATCGTATATTAGAATTTGCTCAAGAAAGACTGACTCGATCCATGTATGATTTCTATGCTATTCAAGCTGAACTCATCAAGGTAGAGGAAAATGTTGCCACTATATTTTTACCACGATCTGAGATGGAAATGGTCTGGGAAAAACAACTAAAAGATATCATTGTAGTTGCTGGATTTGAAATTTATGATGCTGAAATAACTCCCCACTATATTTTCGCTAAACCTCAAAATACGACTATCTCACAAGTTGAAGAAGCTACAAATTCAACTCTTTATGACTATAGTCCAAAGTTAGCATCTATTCCTTATTCGGATACTGGGTTAAAAGAGAAGTATACCTTTGATAATTTTATTCAAGGTGATGGAAATGTTTGGGCTGTATCAGCCGCCTTGGCTGTCTCTGAAGATTTGGCCTTAACCTATAATCCTCTTTTTATCTATGGAGGACCTGGACTTGGGAAGACTCATTTGCTCAATGCGATTGGCAATGAAATTTTGAAAAATATTCCTGATGCGCGTGTTAAATACATCCCTGCTGAAAGCTTTATTAACGATTTTCTTGAACACCTAAGACTTGGTGAAATGGATAAGTTCAAAAAAACCTACCGTAGCCTCGATCTCTTGTTAATTGATGATATTCAATCGCTGAGTGGAAAAAAAGTTGCAACTCAGGAAGAATTTTTCAATACTTTCAATGTTCTCCATAACAATCAAAAACAAATTGTTCTGACTAGTGATCGTAGCCCTAAACACTTAGAGGGCCTTGAAGAAAGACTTGTCACGCGCTTTAGCTGGGGCTTGACGCAAAACATCACACCACCTGACTTTGAGACACGTATTGCCATTTTACAAAGCAAAACAGAGAATTTAGACTACCATTTCCAAAGTGATACCCTAGAATACCTAGCTGGTCAATTTGATTCAAACGTCCGAGAACTTGAAGGAGCAATAAACGACATCACTTTAATTGCCAGAGTGAAGAAGATTAAGGATATCACTATCGATATCGCTGCAGAGGCTATTAGGGCACGCAAACAAGATGTTAGCCAAATGCTCGTCATCCCAATTGATAAAATCCAAAATGAAGTTGGTAACTTTTATGGTGTCAGCGTCAAAGAAATGAAGGGAAGCAGACGCCTTCAAAATATTGTGTTAGCCCGTCAAGTAGCCATGTATTTATCTAGAGAACTAACAGATAATAGTCTTCCAAAAATTGGGAAGGAATTTGGTGGTAAAGATCACACAACAGTCATTCATGCCCATGCCAAAATTAAATCTTTGATTGATGAAGACGATAATTTACGTTTAGAAATTGAATCAATCAAAAAGAAAATCAAATAACTTGTGGATAACTTTTACTTTATTATCTTTTTTATCCACATTTTTTAAACAAGCCCAAAAACTTGATATGACTTGTTTAAAGTCTGTTTTCCACAGATTTCACAGACTCTATTATTACTATTATCCTTCTAATACTAAAAATAAATAAAGGAGAATCCATGATTCATTTTTCAATTAATAAAAATTTATTTCTACAAGCCTTAAATACTACTAAGAGAGCTATTAGCTCTAAAAATGCCATTCCTATTTTATCAACCGTCAAAATTGACGTAACCAATGAAGGTGTTACTTTAATTGGTTCAAATGGTCAAATTTCAATTGAAAATTTTATTTCTCAAAAAAATGAAGATGCTGGTTTGTTAATTACTTCTTTAGGTTCGATCCTTCTTGAAGCTTCTTTCTTCATCAATGTGGTATCTAGTCTACCTGATGTGACTCTTGATTTTAAAGAAATTGAACAAAACCAAATTGTTTTAACTAGTGGCAAATCAGAAATTACCCTAAAAGGAAAAGATAGCGAGCAATATCCACGAATCCAAGAAATTTCAGCAAGCACTCCTTTGGTTCTTGAAACAAAATTACTTAAGAAAATTATCAATGAAACAGCTTTTGCTGCAAGTACACAAGAAAGTCGTCCAATTTTAACAGGTGTTCATTTTGTATTGAGCCAACACAAAGAGTTAAAAACAGTTGCAACAGACTCTCATCGTCTAAGCCAGAAAAAATTGACTCTTGAAAAAAATAGTGATGATTTTGATGTCGTGATTCCTAGCCGTTCTCTACGCGAATTTTCAGCAGTATTTACAGACGATATTGAAACTGTAGAGATTTTCTTTGCCAACAATCAAATCCTCTTTAGAAGCGAAAATATTAGCTTCTATACTCGTTTGTTAGAAGGTAACTATCCTGATACAGATCGCTTGATTCCGACAGACTTTAACACTACTATTACTTTTGATGTGGTAAACTTACGTCAGTCAATGGAGCGTGCTCGCCTTTTATCAAGTGCGACTCAAAATGGTACTGTGAAGCTTGAAATTAAAGGTGGTATTGTTAGCGCCCATGTTCATTCTCCAGAAGTTGGTAAAGTAAACGAAGAAATCGATACTGATCAGGTGACTGGTGAAGATTTGACTATTAGTTTCAACCCAACTTACTTGATTGATTCTCTTAAGGCTTTAAATAGCGAAAAGGTGACCATTAGCTTTATCTCAGCTGTTCGTCCATTTACTCTTGTGCCAGCAGACACTGATGAAGACTTCATGCAGCTCATTACACCAGTTCGTACAAATTAAGTGAAAGAGGTTGAGCCTGGCTCGCCTCTTTTATGATATAATCTAAAAAGAGAAGGAGAGTAGTATGTATCAAGTTGGAAATTTTGTTGAAATGAAAAAACCACATGCTTGCACCATCAAGTCAACAGGTAAAAAGGCCAATCGTTGGGAAATTACACGTGTAGGAGCAGATATCAAAATTAAATGTAGCAATTGTGACCATGTTGTCATGATGGGGCGCTATGATTTTGATCGAAAAATGAATAAAATTATTGACTGAAACCCCTCAGTTAGAGGGTTAGCAAGTTTTCCCTTTTTGTGTTATAATATTAGGGATTGAAATGAAAACGGAGAATGAGAAAATATGGCTTTAACAGCAGGTATCGTTGGTTTGCCAAACGTTGGTAAATCAACACTATTTAATGCAATTACAAAAGCAGGAGCAGAGGCTGCAAACTATCCATTTGCGACGATTGATCCAAACGTTGGAATGGTTGAGGTTCCAGATGAACGCCTACAAAAATTGACTGAAATGATCACTCCTAAAAAGACAGTTCCAACAACATTTGAATTTACAGATATCGCAGGAATTGTAAAAGGAGCTTCAAAAGGAGAAGGGCTAGGGAATAAATTCTTGGCTAATATCCGTGAAGTAGACGCGATTGTTCACGTAGTTCGTGCTTTTGATGATGAAAATGTGATGCGCGAGCAAGGACGTGAAGATGCTTTTGTGGATCCACTTGCAGATATTGATACTATTAACCTGGAGTTGATTCTTGCTGACTTAGAATCAGTTAATAAGCGTTATGCGCGTGTAGAAAAGATGGCACGTACGCAAAAAGATAAAGAATCAGTAGCTGAGTTTAATGTTCTTCAAAAGATTAAACCAGTCCTAGAAGATGGAAAATCAGCTCGAACTATTGAATTTACAGATGAAGAACAAAAAGTTGTCAAAGGTCTCTTCCTTTTGACGACTAAACCAGTGCTCTATGTTGCCAATGTGGATGAGGATGTTGTTTCAGAACCTGACTCTATCGACTATGTTAAACAAATTCGTGAATTCGCAGCGACAGAAAATGCTGAAGTAGTCGTTATTTCTGCGCGTGCTGAGGAAGAAATTTCTGAGTTAGACGAAGAAGATAAGCAAGAGTTTCTTGAAGCACTTGGTTTGACAGAGTCAGGCGTTGACAAGTTGACTCGTGCAGCTTACCACTTACTTGGATTGGGAACTTACTTCACAGCTGGTGAAAAAGAAGTTCGCGCTTGGACCTTTAAACGTGGTATGAAGGCTCCTCAAGCAGCTGGTATTATCCACTCAGACTTTGAAAAAGGATTTATTCGTGCAGTAACTATGTCATATGAGGATCTAGTGAAATATGGATCTGAAAAGGCTGTAAAAGAAGCTGGGCGCTTGCGTGAAGAAGGAAAAGAATATATCGTTCAAGATGGCGATATCATGGAATTCCGCTTTAATGTCTAATAATATTTAACAAATAGTGTCAATTAGGTTGGAAAAAAATTCCAACCCTTTTGGCTTTTGAAAGGAAAAATAAATGACCAAATTACTTGTAGGATTAGGAAATCCAGGAGATAAATATTTTGAGACCAAACACAATGTTGGATTTATGTTGATTGACCAACTAGCGAAGAAACAGAATGTCACTTTTACACACGATAAGATATTTCAAGCTGACCTAGCATCCTTTTTCCTAAATGGAGAAAAAATTTATCTTGTCAAACCAACGACATTTATGAATGAAAGTGGAAAAGCGGTTCATGCTTTATTGACTTATTATGGTTTGGATATTGAAGATTTACTCATCATTTACGATGACCTTGACATGGAAGTTGGGAAAATTCGTTTAAGAGCAAAAGGTTCAGCAGGTGGTCATAATGGTATCAAGTCTATTATTCAACATATTGGAACCCAAACCTTTAATCGTGTTAAAATTGGAATCGGAAGACCTAAAAATGGCATGTCAGTTGTTCACCATGTTTTGAGTACTTTTGACAAGGATGATTATATTGGTATTTTACAGTCTATTGACAAAGTTGACGATTCTGTAAACTACTATTTACAAGAGAAAAACTTTGAAAAAACGATGCAGAGGTATAACGGATAAATGGTGACCTTATTAGATTTATTCTCAGAAAATGATCAGATAAAAAAATGGCATCAAAATCTGACAGATAAGAAAAGACAATTAATCTTAGGCTTGTCAACTTCTACAAAAACTTTAGCAATTGCTAGTAGTTTGAGACAGGAAGATAAGATTGTGTTATTGACGTCAACTTATGGAGAAGCCGAAGGACTTGTTAGTGATCTTATATCTATCTTGGGTGAGGAACTTGTCTATCCATTTTTGGTAGATGACTCCCCTATGGTCGAGTTTTTGATGTCTTCACAAGAAAAAATCATTTCACGGGTTGAAGCCTTGCGTTTTTTGACTGATTCATCTAAGAAAGGGATTTTAGTTTGTAATATCGCAGCAAGTCGATTGATTTTACCGTCTCCCAATGCATTTAAAGATAGTATTGTAAAAATAACAGTTGGTGAAGAATATGACCAACACGCACTTATCCATCAGTTAAAAGAGATAGGCTATCGAAAAGTTACACAAGTACAAACTCAAGGCGAATTTAGTCTGCGAGGAGATATTTTAGATATTTTTGAAATATCCCAGTTGGAACCTTACCGAATTGAGTTTTTTGGTGATGAAGTCGATGGTATTAGGTCATTTGAAGTCGAAACACAATTATCGAAAGAAAATCAGACAGAACTCACTATCTTTCCAGCTAGTGATATGCTTTTGAGGGAAAAGGATTATCAACGAGGACAATCAGCTTTAGAAAAACAAATTTCAAAAACGTTATCACCTATTTTAAAATCATACTTAGAAGAAATTCTTTCAAGTTTTCATCAAAAACAAATGCATTTAGATTCTAGGAAGTTTTTATCTTTGTGTTATGACAAGACATGGACTGTTTTTGACTATATTGAAAAAGATACCCCAATATTCTTTGATGATTATCAAAAATTAATGAATCAGTATGAAGTCTTTGAAAGAGAACTAGCACAATACTTTACAGAAGAATTACAGAACAGTAGAGCATTTTCTGAGATGCAGTATTTTGCAGATACAGAGCAAATCTATAAAAAACAGAGTCCGGTTACCTTTTTCTCTAATCTGCAAAAGGGTTTAGGCAATCTCAAGTTTGACCAAATTTATCAATTTAATCAATATCCTATGCAGGAGTTTTTTAATCAATTTTCTTTTCTAAAAGAAGAAATTGAGCGATACAAAAAAATGGATTATACTATTATCCTGCAGTCTAGCAATTCAATGGGAAGTAAAACATTGGAGGATGTTTTAGAGGAATACCAGATTAAATTGGATTCTAGAGATAAGTCAAGTATTTGTAAAGAATCTGTAAACTTAATCGAGGGTAATCTCAGACATGGTTTTCATTTTGTAGATGAAAAGGTTTTATTGATAACTGAACATGAGATTTTTCAAAAGAAATTGAAACGTCGTTTTCGAAGACAACATGTTTCAAACGCAGAGAGATTAAAAGATTACAATGAACTTGAAAAAGGGGACTACGTTGTCCATCATATCCATGGGATTGGTCAATATTTAGGAATTGAAACCATTGAAATCAAAGGGATACACCGCGATTATGTCAGTGTGCAGTATCAAAATGGGGATCAAATCTCTATCCCAGTAGAACAGATTCATCTACTGTCTAAATATATTTCAAGTGATGGGAAAGCGCCAAAACTCAATAAATTAAATGATGGTCATTTCAAAAAGGCCAAGCAAAAAGTTAAGAACCAAGTAGAGGATATAGCTGACGATTTAATTAAACTTTATTCTGAACGCAGTCAGTTGAAGGGTTTTGCTTTCTCAGCTGATGATGAGGATCAACATGCTTTTGATGATGCCTTCCCTTATGTTGAAACGGATGATCAACTTCGTAGTGTTGAGGAAATCAAGAGAGATATGCAGTCTTCTCAACCAATGGATCGACTTTTAGTTGGGGATGTTGGTTTTGGAAAGACTGAAGTTGCTATGCGTGCAGCCTTTAAGGCAGTCAATGATCACAAACAGGTTGTCGTTCTAGTTCCGACGACGGTTTTAGCGCAACAGCACTATACGAATTTTAAGGAACGATTCCAAAATTTTGCAGTTAATATTGATGTATTGAGTCGTTTTAGAAGTAAAAAAGAGCAGGCAGAGACACTTGAAAAATTGAAAAATGGTCAAATTGATATTTTGATTGGAACGCATCGTGTTTTGTCAAAAGATGTTGTGTTTGCTGATTTGGGTTTGATGATTATTGATGAGGAACAGCGATTTGGTGTCAAGCATAAGGAAACCTTGAAAGAACTGAAAAAACAAGTAGATGTCCTGACCTTGACAGCAACGCCAATTCCTCGTACCCTTCACATGTCTATGCTGGGAATCCGAGATTTGTCTGTTATTGAAACTCCGCCGACTAATCGTTATCCAGTGCAAACCTATGTTTTAGAAAAGAATGATAGTGTGATTCGTGATGCTGTCTTGCGTGAAATGGAGCGTGGAGGTCAAGTTTACTATCTTTACAATAAAGTTGACACGATTGACCAGAAGGTTTCCGAATTACAGGAGTTGATTCCAGATGCTTCGATTGGTTATGTTCATGGGCAAATGAGTGAGATTCAGTTAGAAAATACTCTACTGGATTTCATTGAAGGTCAGTATGATATTTTAGTGACTACTACCATTATTGAGACAGGGGTGGACATTCCAAATGCTAATACTTTATTTATTGAAAATGCGGACCATATGGGCTTGTCAACCTTGTATCAGTTAAGAGGAAGAGTCGGTCGTAGTAATCGTATTGCTTATGCCTATCTCATGTATCGTCCAGAAAAATCAATCAGTGAAGTCTCCGAGAAGAGATTAGAAGCGATCAAAGGATTTACAGAATTGGGCTCTGGATTTAAGATTGCAATGCGAGATCTTTCGATTCGCGGAGCAGGAAATCTTTTAGGAAAATCCCAGTCTGGTTTCATTGATTCTGTTGGTTTTGAATTGTATTCGCAGTTATTGGAGGAAGCTATTGCTAAACGACATGGTAATGTGAACACAAGAACCAAAGGGAATTCTGAGTTGATTTTACAAATTGATGCCTATCTTCCTGATACCTATATTTCTGATCAACGACATAAGATTGAAATTTACAAGAAAATTCGTCAAATTGACAACCGTGTCAATTATGAGGAGTTACAAGAAGAGCTGATGGACCGCTTTGGAGAGTACCCAGACGTGGTTGCTTATCTTTTAGAGATTGGTTTAGTCAAGTCATATTTGGACAAGGTCTTTGTTCAACGTGTAGAAAGAAAAGAGAATAAGATTACAGTTCAATTTGAAAAAGTCACTCAACGACTGTTTTTGGCTCAAGATTATTTTAAAGCTTTATCCGCAACGAATTTAAAAGCAGCCATAGCTGAGAATAAGGGATTAATGGAAGTTGTATTTGATGTTCGAAACAAGAAGGACTATGAAATTTTAGAAGGTCTACTCATTTTTGGAGAAAGTTTATTAGAGATAAAAGTGTCGAAAGAAGGCAATTCCCTTTAACATTTTTCTTCTATAAAGTAGATAAAAATGATACAATAATAATTTGAGGTAATAAAAATGAGATTAGACAAATATTTAAAAGTATCAAGAATTATCAAGCGTCGTACAGTCGCAAAAGAAGTAGCAGATAAAGGTAGAATCAAGGTAAATGGAATCTTGGCAAAAAGTTCAACGGATTTGAAAGTTAATGACCAAGTTGAAATTCGATTTGGAAATAAGTTGCTACTTGTAAAAGTACTGGAGATGAAAGATAGTACAAAAAAAGAAGATGCAGCAGGCATGTATGAAATTATCAGTGAAACACGGGTAGAAGAAAATGTCTAAAAATATCGTACAATTGAATAATTCTTTTATTCAAAATGAACACCAACGTCGTCGCTATCTGATGAAAGAACGACAAAAACGTAATCGTTTCATGGGTTGGGTTCTTATTTTGATGATTTTATTGTTCATTTTACCAACTTATAATCTTGCTCAAAGTTATCACCAATTACTCCAAAGACGTCAACAGTTATCAGACTTGCAAACTCAGTATCAAACCTTAAGTGAGGAAAAGGAGAAAGAGACAGCTTTTGCTACAAAGTTGAAAGATGAAGATTACGCTGCTAAATACATGCGTGCAAAATATTATTATTCTAAGAATCGGGAAGCTGTTTATACGATTCCTGACTTGCTCCCAAGGTGATAAAATGGAAAATTTATTAGATGTAATAGAGCAATTTTTGAGTCTATCGGATGAAAAACTAGAAGAGTTGGCTGATAAAAATCAATTATTGCGTTTACAAGAAGAAAAGGAAAGGAAGAATGCGTAAGTTCTTAATTATTTTGTTGCTACCGAGTTTTTTGACTATTTCAAAAGTCGTTAGCACAGAAAAAGAAGTCGTCTATACTTCGAAAGAAATTTATTACCTTTCACAATCTGACTTTGGTATTTATTTTAGAGAAAAATTAAGTTCTCCCATGGTTTATGGAGAGGTTCCTGTTTATGCGAATGAAGATTTAGTAGTGGAATCTGGAAAATTGACTCCCCAAACAAGTTTTCAAATAACCGAGTGGCACTTAAATAAACAAGGAATTCCGGTATTTAAGCTATCAAATCATCAATTTATAGCTGCGGACAAACGATTTTTATATGATCAATCAGAGGTAACTCCAACAATAAAAAAAGTATGGTTAGAATCTGATTTTAAACTGTACAATAGTCCTTATGACTTAAAAGAAGTGAAATCATCCTTATCAGCTTATTCGCAAGTATCAATTGATAAGACCATGTTTGTAGAAGGAAGAGAATTTCTACATATTGATCAGGCTGGATGGGTAGCTAAAGAATCAACTTCTGAAGAAGATAATCGGATGAGTAAAGTCCAAGAAATGTTATCGGAAAAATATCAGAAGGATTCATTTTCTATTTATGTTAAGCAACTGACTACTGGAAAAGAAGCTGGTATCAATCAAGATGAAAAGATGTATGCGGCTAGTGTTTTGAAACTCCCTTATCTTTATTATACGCAAGAAAAAATAAATGAAGGTCTTTATCAGTTAGATACGACTGTAAAATACATATCTGCAGTCAATGATTTTCCAGGTTCCTATAAACCAGAAGGAAGTGGTAGTCTTCCTAAAAAAGAGGATAATAAAGAGTATTCTCTAAAGGATTTAATTACGAAAGTATCAAAAGAATCTGATAATGTAGCTCATAATCTATTGGGATATTACATTTCAAACCAATCTGATGCCACATTCAAATCCAAGATGTCTGCTATTATGGGAGATGATTGGGATTCCAAAGAAAAATTGATTTCTTCTAAGATGGCTGGGAAGGTTATGGAGGCAATTTATAATCAAAATGGATTTGTATTGGAGTCTTTGACTAAAACAGATTTTGATAATGAGAGAATTGCCAAAGGTGTTTCTGTTAAAGTAGCTCATAAAATTGGAGATGCGGATGAATTTAAGCATGATACAGGTGTTGTCTATGCAGATTCTCCATTTATTCTTTCTATTTTCACTAAAAATTCTGATTATGATACGATTTCTAAGATAGCCAAAGATGTTTATGAGGTTCTAAAATGAGGGAACAAGATTTTTTAAATCATTTTCTCAAGAAGGGATATTTCAAAAAGCATGCTAAGGTGGTTCTAGCTCTTTCTGGTGGATTAGATTCTATGTTTCTATTTAAGGTGTTATCTACGTATCAAAAAGAGTTAGAAATTGAATTGATTCTAGCTCATGTGAATCATAAGCAGAGAGTAGAATCAGATTGGGAAGAACAGGAATTAAGGAAGTTAGCTGCTGAAGCAGAGCTTCCTATTTATATCAGCAATTTTTCAGGAGAATTTTCAGAAGCCCGTGCTCGAAATTTTCGTTATGATTTTTTTCAAGAGGTCATGAAAAAGACAGGTGCGACAGCCTTAGTCACTGCCCACCATGCTGATGATCAGGTGGAAACGATTTTGATGCGCTTGATTCGAGGAACTCGTTTGCGCTATCTATCAGGAATTAAGGAGAAGCAAGTAGTCGGAGAGATAGAAATCATTCGTCCCTTCTTGCATTTTCAGAAAAAAGACTTCCTATCAATTTTTCATTTTGAAGATACATCAAATAAGGAAAATCATTATTTTCGCAATCGTATTCGAAACTCATACTTACCAGAATTAGAAAAAGAAAATCCTAGATTTAGAGATGCAATCTTAAGTATCGGTAATGAAATTTTAGATTATGACTTAGCTATAGCTGAATTATCAAAAAATATTGATGTAGAAAATTTATATCAGCTATTGTCTTACTCTGAGTCGACACAAAGAGTTTTACTTCAAACTTATCTGAATCATTTTCTAGATTTGAATCTTACAAAAGCTCAGTTTGAAGAAGTTAGACAAATTTTAAAAACTAAAAGCCAGTATCGTCATCCGCTTAAAAATGGTTATGAATTAGTAAAAGAGTATCAACAGTTTCGGATTTGTAAAATCAGTCCTCAGTCTGATGAAAAGGAAGATGAACTTGTGTTACACTATCAAAATCAGGTATCTTATCAAGGATATTTATTTTCCTTTGGACTTCCTTTAGATGGTGAATTAATTCAGCAGGTACCTGTTTCACGGGAAACATCAGTACACATTCGTCATCGGAAAACAGGAGATTTTTTGATTCAAAATGGGCATAGAAAAAAACTCAGACGTCTATTTATTGATTTGAAAATCCCTATGGAAAAGCGAAAATCAGCTCTGATTATTGAGCAATTTGGTGAAATTGTCTCAATTTTGGGAATTGCGACCAGTAATTTGAGTAAAAACACGAAAAATGATATAATGAACACTGTACTTTATATAGAAAAAATAGATAGGTAAAAAAATGTTAGAAAACGATATTAAAAAAATCCTCGTTTCACACGATGAAATTACAGAAGCTGCTAAAAAATTAGGTGCTCAACTCACTAAAGACTATGCAGGAAAAAATCCAATTTTAGTTGGAATTTTAAAAGGATCTATTCCTTTTATGGCTGAATTGGTCAAACATATTGATACACATATTGAAATGGACTTCATGATGGTTTCTAGCTACCATGGTGGGACAGCAAGTAGTGGTGTCATCAATATAAAGCAAGATGTGACTCAAGATATCAAAGGAAGACATGTTCTATTTGTAGAAGATATCATCGATACAGGTCAAACTTTGAAGAATTTGCGAGATATGTTTATTGCAAGAGATGCAGCTTCTGTTAACATTGCCACCTTGTTGGATAAACCAGAAGGACGTGTTGTAGAAATTGAGGCTGACTATACCTGCTTTACTATTCCAAATGAGTTTGTAGTAGGTTATGGTTTAGACTACAAAGAAAATTATCGTAACCTTCCTTATGTTGGAGTATTGAAAGAAGAAGTGTATTCAAATTAGAAAGAACAATTTTTAATGAAAAAACAAAATAATGGTTTAATTAAAAATCCTTTTCTATGGTTATTACTTATTTTTTTCCTAGTTACAGGTTACCAGTATTTTAGTACAGGTAGTGTTGCAGGGAAAAGTGAGCAAATTAATTATACAGAATTGGTAAAAGAAATTACCGATGACAATGTAAAAGAATTGACTTACCAACCAAATGGTAGTGTTATCGAAGTTTCGGGTGTATATAAAAATCCTAAAACAAGTAAAGAAGAAACAGGAATTCAGTTCTTTTCTCCTTCTGCCATAACAGTAGAGAAATTTTCAAGTATTATTCTTCCTTCAGATACTACAGTATCCGAATTGCAAAAACTTGCTTCTGACCATAAAGCGGAAGTAACTGTTAAGCATGAAAGTTCAAGTGGTATGTGGATTAATATTCTTGTATCCATTGTGCCATTCGGTATTCTTTTCTTCTTCCTATTCTCTATGATGGGAAATATGGGAGGAAATAATAGTCGTAACCCAATGAGTTTTGGACGTAGCAAGGCTAAAGCTGCAAATAAAGAAGATATTAAAGTAAGATTTTCAGATGTTGCTGGAGCTGAGGAAGAAAAACAAGAATTAGTTGAAGTCGTTGAATTCTTAAAAGATCCAAAACGATTTACAAAACTTGGAGCCCGTATTCCAGCAGGTGTTCTTTTGGAGGGACCTCCGGGAACAGGTAAAACTTTGCTTGCTAAGGCAGTAGCCGGAGAAGCAGGTGTTCCATTCTTTAGTATCTCAGGTTCTGACTTTGTAGAAATGTTTGTCGGAGTTGGAGCTAGTCGTGTTCGTTCTCTTTTTGAAGATGCCAAAAAAGCAGCACCAGCTATTATCTTTATCGATGAAATTGATGCTGTTGGACGTCAACGTGGAGTTGGTCTTGGTGGAGGAAATGACGAACGTGAACAAACCTTGAACCAACTTTTGATTGAGATGGATGGTTTTGAGGGAAATGAAGGGATTATCGTTATCGCTGCGACAAACCGTTCAGATGTACTTGATCCTGCCCTTTTACGTCCAGGACGTTTTGATAGAAAAGTATTGGTTGGCCGTCCTGATGTTAAAGGTCGCGAAGCAATCTTGAAAGTTCATGCTAAGAACAAGCCTTTAGCGGAAAATGTTGATTTGAAATTAGTTGCCCAACAAACTCCAGGTTTTGTTGGTGCTGATTTAGAGAATGTATTGAATGAAGCTGCTTTAGTCGCTGCTCGTCGCAATAAATCAGTAATTGATGCCTCAGATATTGATGAAGCAGAAGATAGAGTTATTGCTGGACCTTCTAAGAAAGATAAGACAGTTTCACAAAAAGAACGTGAATTGGTTGCCTATCATGAGGCAGGACATACCATTGTTGGTCTAGTCTTGTCGAATGCTCGTGTTGTTCATAAAGTTACTATCGTACCACGCGGCCGTGCAGGTGGTTATATGATTGCACTTCCTAAAGAGGATCAAATGCTTCTATCTAAAGAAGATATGAAAGAGCAATTGGCTGGTTTAATGGGTGGACGTGTAGCCGAAGAAATTATCTTTAATGTCCAAACTACAGGAGCTTCAAATGACTTTGAACAGGCGACACAAATGGCGCGTGCAATGGTTACAGAGTACGGTATGAGTGAAAAACTTGGCCCAGTACAATATGAAGGAAACCATGCTATGTTTGGTGCACAGAGTCCTCAAAAATCAATTTCAGAACAAACAGCTTATGAAATTGACGAAGAAGTTCGTTCATTATTAAATGAAGCACGAAATAAAGCTGCTGAAATCATCCAATCAAATCGTGAAACTCACAAGTTGATTGCAGAAGCATTATTGAAATACGAAACATTGGATAGTACACAAATTAAAGCTCTTTATGAAACAGGAAAGATGCCTGAAACCGTAGAAGAGGAATCTCATGCATTATCTTATGATGAAGTAAAGTCAAAAATGAATGACGAAAAATAACCCTGAGAGAGGTAAGACCTCTCTTTTTTGTGCAGTTTAGACGGTGTAGGGAACAGAATGGAGGAAATGGGACAAAAGTGTTTCTGAATCTGTTAGACTGTATCTAGAAAGGGGGACGTTATGTTTAAAGAATTGTATAAAGAAGTCCAGGGAATTGTATATAAGAGTAGAAATGAATATTACTTGCATTTATGGGAACTATCGGATTGGGACCAAGAGGGTATGCTCTGCTTACATGAATTGATTAGTAGAGAAGAAGAGCTAGTAGAAGATATTCCTCGTTTACGTAAATACTTCAAAACCAAGTTCCGAAATCGAATTCTAGATTATATTCGTAAACAAGAAAGCCAGAAGCGAAGATATGATAAAGAACCTTATGAAGAAGTGGGTGAAATTAGTCATCGTATAGGAGAGGGAGGACTCTGGCTAGATGATTATTATCTCTTTCATGAAACACTAAAAAATTATAGAAACAAACAAAGTAAAGACAAACAAGAAGAG